>NZ_JBASXK010000025.1:0-19415 GCF_049276915.1 Aestuariivita sp.
TCCAAAAGCTTTATCCAGATCTCCGATCCCGATGCGATGGCTCGGTTCGAGGCCGGTCTGCGCAGTGCCGGTCTGCCGGACTAGATCACGACGCAGCTTTGCTTGACCTTTGACTGCGCAAGCTTTATCGCGCGGGCTTCGGCGCGTCATTCTTTCGAGAATCGTTCCGGTCCGACGTGGGAGGCCCCGGGCACGCGTGTCCAGCCGGACCACGACAACATAACAAAGCCGCCCTGACGCGACAGGGGGGCGTTGGAGAAGGAGAAGGCCAATGGCCAAGAAACTCGTAGGCTCGCTGAAGTTGCAGGTGCCTGCCGGTCAGGCGAACCCCTCGCCGCCGGTTGGTCCGGCGCTGGGTCAGCGCGGCATCAACATCATGGAATTCTGCAAGGCGTTCAACGCCAAGACCGCAGATATGGAGCCCGGCGCGCCGTGCCCGACCGTGATCAGCTATTACCAGGACAAGTCCTTCACCATGGAAATCAAGACGCCTCCTGCGTCTTATTACCTGAAGAAGGCCGCCAAGGTGAAATCCGGTGCAAAGACCCCGTCGCGCGAAACCGTCGGCACGGTGACGGTCGCTCAGGTGAGAGAGATCGCCGAAGCAAAGATGAAAGATCTCAACGCCAACGACATCGAAGGCGCAATGCAGATCATCCTGGGTTCGGCCCGCTCCATGGGCATTGAGGTGAAGTAAGATGGCAAAGCTTGGAAAACGCACCCGCGCCGGCCGTGAGGCTTTCAAGGGAAAAGAGAACCTGACCGTTGAAGAGGCTGTCGCCCTCGTCAAGGGCAATGCAAACGCCAAATTCGACGAAACCGTCGAAGTCGCGCTGAACCTTGGTGTCGATCCGCGCCACGCAGACCAGATGGTCCGCGGTGTGGTGGGCCTGCCCAATGGCACCGGTAAATCCGTGCGCGTTGCGGTATTCGCCCGTGGCCCCAAAGCGGACGAAGCCACTGCAGCAGGTGCCGACATCGTCGGGGCCGAGGATCTGATGGAAATCGTGCAAGGCGGAAAGATCGAATTCGATCGCTGCATTGCCACTCCGGACATGATGCCTGTCGTCGGACGTCTGGGCAAAGTGCTGGGCCCGCGCAACCTGATGCCGAACCCCAAGGTGGGTACGGTGACCATGGATGTCGCCGCTGCTGTCAAAGCCGCCAAGGGCGGTGAGATTCAGTTCAAGGCCGAAAAAGCCGGTGTCGTGCATGCCGGCGTTGGCAAAGTGTCCTTTGACGAAGCCAAGCTGGTCGAAAACGTCCGTGCCCTGGTGAGCGCGGTCGCCAAGGCCAAGCCGACAGGTGCCAAGGGCACATATATGAAAAAGATCTCGATCTCCTCGACCATGGGTCAGGGCGTGACGATCGACGTCGACAATGCTGTGACCGAATAAGTCACGCCGCCCGACACGAATTGATGCGAAAGCGCCGGTCCATCGACCGGCGCTTTTGTTTTGGCGCAGCGGTGCTGTCTGCGCTGACAAAGTGATGTGCCAGGTTTGCTGAGGTTCTGTGCAGGGCGCGGCACGATCATGGCCGGTTCGCGCAGAGATTGTGACGCAACCGCAACGATCCGCATGTTTTGACGTTGTTTTTCGTGTTTTTGCCCGCGTTTCGCATCGGATTCTCTATCCTGTAGAGAAAAAAATAATCTGAGGCAGGCAAACATCATGGCAGGACGTAAAAGCCCCTATATTCCGCAGGACCCCGAAGAGCGCGCACAAAGAATAAGAGAATTGCGCGCAATTGGCCTTTTCGCGTTGGAAAATGGCTGTGGTGGTTTGTCGATGTGGCAGTATTTCAAGGAGCTTCGTGGCTTGGCGGTCGCCGGCATGTATCCCGAACGTCTCGAGGCGCGGATCGCGATTTGTCTGGCCGGTGAAATACGTCCTGCGGCTTTGTCACGATCCCTGAGTGAGTTGAGGCAGATCAGGAAAGACGCAGGAGAGTTGAGCCGGTTCGAAGCTTTTGAACAAGAGTTTCTGAGCCGTATGAAGGGCCGCCCGTTTACTGCGCATGGATATGACCGAAAGACATTCGATCAGTTGGATCACGGGGCCATCTGGTCACAGGTTGCGCATCATGTCTCGCTGTTGAACGACTGGGGCTATCAGGCGTTCCTGAATTCAGGAACATTGCTGGGCGTCGTGCGCGACGGGCAGTTGATCAAACATGATGATGATGTTGATCTCGCTGTGATCCTGAACTCCGATACACTCGAGGGTTTGGCCAAGGAGTGGAGCGATCTGATCGATCGATTGCGTGCGGCGGATATGTTTGACGAGGAAAGCTTTGACGATCCCAAGATCATCAAGCTGCGCCGGTCGTGTTCGGTGCAGATCGACCTGTTCCCGGGATGGGTCAACGACGGCAAGGTTTTCGTCTATCCGCACACGTGTGGTGAATTGTCCGAGCAGGATGTTTTGCCCCTGGGGGCCTGCGCGGTCACCGGAAACCCGGTTCCGGCCGAGCCTGAAAAGATGCTGGTCTTGAACTATGGCAAGGACTGGCGAGAGCCAAATCCCTATTTTGCTTTTCCCTGGAAACAGGCCCAAAGGCGGTTCGCGGCGTTCAGAGAACATATTGAACGGGAGCTTGTTCATCGCAAGCAAGACAGCTTTGCGATCGCAGCGGAGTAGTCGTGCAGGCGATGGGGCATCTGCTGTGGAGGCGAGTACGGCCATGGAGGCAGTCTGCGCGCGCAACCCTCGCGATCTGACAGCCAGCATCCGGCAGAAGATGCGCAAGAGGGCTTCATATGATAGAACCGCATTAACGTAACGCCGCTACTTCACGGGCTTGATGAGTTTCAAAAAGGTTAGCCGATTCAGAATATGGATCAGACAGTTTCCCATAAAGAAAACAAAACCCCGGCCGGGCTTGATCCGGTCGAGCGTTTGCACGAACTGCGCGCGATTGCGTTTTCCGCCCTGGCCTTCGGGGATATCGGTGTCGATTTATGGCGCTGTTTTGCCGAGTTGAAGTCTCTCTCGGTTCCGGCCGAGAAGCGCGCGGAACATCTTGAGGCGTTGATCGGCATCTGTGTTGCCGCGCGCATCCGACCGTCCCGAACCACCCGCATGATCAATGAATTGCGCCAGATGCGCGATGCGCAGGGCCAGAAGCAGAAGTTTCGCGGCTTTGAGGCTCTGTTCCGTCGGTCGCTCGGAGATCTCCGGCTGACCAATCACGAATACCGGACCGAGAATTTCGGCGATCTGGATCATGCGCCCGTCTGGGAGACCGTGGGCCGGCATATCGCCACCCTGCATGAGCGGGGATACCCGGTGTTTCTGAACTCGGGGACTTTGCTGGGTGTTGTGCGCGATCGCAAGCTAATCGATCATGACGACGACATCGATCTTGCCGTCATCATGAAGGCCGGTTCGGCGCAGGAGGCGGCGGCAGAGTGGAAAACGCTGACGGCGGATATCCATGCACTGGGTCTGGTGGACGAGGCTTCGTTCAATGATCCCGCCATCATCAAGCTTTTGCCCATCGGCAATGTTCAGGTCGATCTGTTCCCGGGCTGGATCGAGGGCGAGAACGTATTCGTCTTTCCGCATACCTCGGGCCAACTGAGCAGGGGGGACGTTCTGCCGCTCAAACCCTGCCCGGTGACCGGCAACCCGATCCCGGCAGAGGCGGAAAAGATGCTTGCCCTCAATTACGGCGATGGCTGGAGAGAGCCTGATCCCTATTTCAAATTTCCCTGGAGCACGGCGCGCAGGACTTTTGCGCCATTTCTGAAGGCGCTGACATGACACAGAGCACTGAAAGACATTACCGCACCATCCTGACCTATGGCACGTTCGATCTGTTCCACATCGGCCATGTGCGCCTGTTGCGCCGTCTGGCGGATCTGGGAGATCGGTTGATCGTTGCCTGTTCAACCGACGAGTTCAACGCGATCAAGGGCAAGCAAACCGCGATACCCTATGCCCATCGCGTCGAGGTGCTGGAAGCCTGCCGCTATGTGGATCAGGTCATCCCGGAAAAGACCTGGGAACAAAAGCGCGAGGATGTGGTGGCGCATGAGGTCGATCTGTTCGCGATGGGCGATGACTGGGCCGGCAAGTTTGACGAATTGCGCGATCTGTGCGACGTTCTTTATCTGCCGCGCACGGAAAATGTCTCCACGACCGAGCTCAAGGAACTGATCCAGACCATGCGCATCAGATCGACCGCCGCAGAATAGGCGGGCGACAAGTTTTTGCCGTTCCCGGCGTATTCGGGGTTGGCAATCGGAGTCTCAAGACTTAGGTAGCACTTGGCTTGAAAAGCGTGCGATTCGTCGCGCGCTTTTTGCGCTTTTCGTCCGAGAAGGCGGGTGGCGGTCTGACTGCCTTAATCTCCTGCCCGAGACGGGAATACCGAATTGGCCGTGGTTTTGACCACGGGCGGTTTTGGCATCGCCCCGTAAGGACATGATCGTCGGTTTCGGCCGACAGACTTGAGCCGGGGGGAGACCCTCACAATTGGAGTGAAACTGTGGATAGAGCCCAGAAAGAGAAAGTGGTCGAGGAACTCGGCCAGATCTTTGAAAGCTCTGGCGTCGTTGTGGTAAGCCACTACGCCGGTCTGACAGTTGCTGAGATGCAGGATCTGCGCGCCCGTGCCCGTGAGGCCGGTAGTGCAGTCCGTGTCGCCAAGAACAGGCTCGCCAAAATCGCCCTTGATGGAAAGCCATGCGCAAGCATTGCCGATCTACTTACGGGTATGACCGTTCTGACCTATTCCGAAGATCCGGTGGCTGCCGCAAAGGTGGCTCAGGATTACGCCAAGGAGAACAAGAAGTTCGAAATCCTTGGCGGGGCAATGGGTGAAAACGTTCTGGACCAGGCCGGTGTTGAGGCCGTGTCGAAAATGCCGTCGCGCGAGGAGCTTATCTCCACGATCGTCGGCATGCTTGGCGCACCTGCATCCAACATCGCCGGGGCCATTGGCGCACCTGCTTCGAATATCGCATCCATCCTGTCCACGATCGAGGACAAGGCGGCCGCGTAAAGCACTGTCAATCGGCGTCGGGTGAACACCTGACGTTGGAACACATCTTAGAAACGGAAAAGAGCTAGATATGGCTGATCTGAAAAAACTGGCAGAAGAGATCGTTGGTCTGACCCTGCTGGAAGCACAAGAACTGAAAACAATCCTGAAAGACGAATACGGCATCGAGCCCGCCGCTGGCGGCGCTGTGATGGTGGCTGGTCCTGCAGGCGACGCCGGTGGCGCAGCCGAAGAAGAAAAGACCGAATTCGACGTCGTTCTGAAGAACGCAGGTGCCTCCAAGATCAACGTGATCAAGGAAGTACGCGGCATCACCGGTCTGGGCCTGAAAGAAGCCAAGGACCTGGTCGAAGCCGGTGGCAAGATCAAAGAAGGCGTGTCGAAAGGCGAAGCCGAAGAGATCAAAGGCAAGCTGGAAGCAGCTGGCGCCGAGGTCGAACTGGCCTAAGCCACCTGGCGGGATCTTCCCGCCCCTCAATTCAGGCTGGATCCGGAGCAATCCGGGTCCAGCCGAACCCGTCTTGGCAAGAGCTCTGGGCTCAGAGCGTTTTCCAGGATGTGGTTCTCGGATCGGGAGGCCGTCATTGGGACGATGGCCATGAATGGATCCGGACACGTCGTCTCGTATGGGCAGGATACCGTCGCCCCAACGGTGTTCGCCCGGTGAGAAACTTGAAAGGTGACACCTGACATGGCTCAATCGTTCCTTGGCCAGAAACGTCTTCGTAAATACTATGGCAAAATCCGCGAAGTGCTGGAAATGCCGAACCTCATCGAGGTTCAGAAATCCTCCTACGACCTGTTCCTGAAATCCGGTGATCAGCCGGTGCCGACCGAAGGCGAAGGCATCATGGGCGTGTTCCAGTCGGTCTTCCCGATCAAGGATTTCAACGAAACTGCCGTGCTTGAATTCGTCAAGTACGAGCTGGAAAAACCGAAATACGATGTCGAGGAATGTCAGCAACGTGACATGACCTACAGCGCGCCTCTCAAGGTCACGCTGCGTCTTATCGTGTTTGATGTCGACGAGGATACAGGTGCAAAGTCCGTCAAGGACATCAAGGAACAGGACGTCTTCATGGGCGACATGCCTTTGATGACCCCCAACGGGACGTTCATCGTGAACGGCACCGAGCGTGTGATCGTTTCCCAGATGCACCGCTCGCCCGGCGTGTTCTTTGACCATGACAAGGGCAAGACCCATTCCTCGGGCAAATTGCTGTTTGCCTGCCGCATTATTCCCTATCGCGGCAGCTGGCTGGATTTCGAATTCGACGCCAAGGACATCGTGTTTTCCCGCATCGACCGTCGCCGCAAGCTGCCTGTCACCACGCTGCTTTATGCGCTGGGGATGGATCAGGAAAGCATCATGGATGCGTATTACAACACCGTCAGCTACAAGCTGAAAAAGAACAAGGGCTGGGTCACTCCGTTCTTCCCGGAACGGGTGCGGGGCACGCGACCGACCTATGATCTTGTGGACGCCAAGACCGGTGACGTGATCGCGGAAGCCAGCAAGAAAATCACGCCGCGCGCGGTCAAGAAACTGATCGACGAAGGCAATGTGAGCGATCTGCTGGTGCCGTTCGAGCATATCGTGGGCAAATTCGTCGCCAAGGACATCATCAACGAAGAAAACGGCGCGATCTATGTCGAAGCCGGTGATGAGCTGACGCTGGAGTATGACAAGGACGGCACGCTGATCGGCGGTACGGTCAAGGATCTGATCGACGCGGGCATCACCGATATTCCGGTTCTGGACATCGATAACATCAATGTGGGCGCGTATATGCGCAACACGATGGCCAACGACAAGAACATGAACCGCGAAACCGCGCTCATGGATATCTATCGCGTCATGCGTCCGGGCGAGCCGCCCACCGTCGATGCGGCCTCGGCCCTGTTCGACACGCTGTTCTTTGACAGCGAGCGTTATGATCTGTCGGCTGTTGGCCGGGTCAAGATGAACATGCGTCTGGCTCTGGATGCCGAAGACACCGTGCGCACCCTGCGCAAGGAAGACATCGTCGCCTGTATCAAGGCTCTGGTCGATCTGCGCGATGGCAAGGGCGATATCGACGATATCGACCATCTCGGGAACCGCCGGGTGCGCTCGGTCGGTGAGCTGATGGAGAACCAGTACCGCGTCGGCCTGCTGCGGATGGAGCGCGCGATCAAGGAGCGTATGTCCAGCGTCGAAATCGACACGGTCATGCCTCAGGATCTGATCAACGCGAAACCCGCTGCTGCCGCGGTGCGTGAATTCTTTGGCTCGTCGCAGCTGTCGCAGTTCATGGACCAGACCAACCCGCTGTCCGAAGTCACCCACAAACGCCGTCTTTCGGCGCTTGGACCCGGTGGTCTGACACGCGAACGTGCTGGCTTTGAGGTGCGCGACGTGCACCCGACCCACTATGGTCGGATGTGCCCGATCGAAACGCCGGAAGGTCCGAACATCGGTCTGATCAACAGCCTTGCGACGTTTGCGCGGGTGAACAAATACGGCTTTATCGAAACGCCCTATCGCAAGGTGAAAGCGGGACAGGTGACCGATGAGGTCCAGTACATGTCCGCCACCGAAGAGATGCGCCATACCGTGGCTCAGGCCAACGCATCGCTGGATGGGAACGGCCGGTTCGTCAATGAGATGGTCAACACCCGTCAGGCGGGGGACTATACCCTTGCGCCGGTCGATGCGGTCGACCTGATCGACGTGTCGCCCAAGCAGTTGGTCTCGGTTGCGGCCTCGCTCATTCCGTTCCTTGAAAATGACGACGCCAACCGCGCTCTGATGGGCTCGAACATGCAACGTCAGGCGGTTCCGCTGCTGCAGGCCGAAGCGCCTCTGGTAGGGACCGGGATCGAGGAAAAAGTCGCGATCGACTCCGGCGCGGCCATTCAGGCCAGACGCGCCGGCGTGATCGACCAGATCGATGCGCAGCGGATCGTGATCCGGGCGACGGCCGATCTGGAACTGGGTGACGCGGGCGTGGATATCTACCGCATGCGCAAATTCCAGCGCAGCAACCAGAACACCTGTATCAACCAGCGTCCGCTGGTCAAGGTGGGGCAGACCGTCCAGAAAGGTGAGATCATCGCGGATGGTCCTTCGACCGATCTGGGTGAACTGGCCCTTGGCAAGAACGTGGTTGTCGCCTTCATGCCCTGGAACGGCTATAACTATGAGGACTCGATCCTCATTTCCGAGCGGATTGCACAGGATGACGTCTTTACCTCGATTCATATCGAGGAATTCGAAGTTGCCGCCCGTGACACCAAGCTTGGGCCCGAGGAAATCACCCGCGATATCCCCAACGTCGGCGAGGAAGCTCTGCGCAACCTCGACGAGGCGGGCATCGTCTATATCGGTGCCGATGTGGAACCGGGCGATATTCTGGTGGGCAAGATCACTCCGAAGGGCGAAAGCCCGATGACGCCGGAAGAAAAACTGCTGCGCGCCATCTTTGGTGAAAAAGCCTCGGACGTGCGTGATACAAGCTTGCGCGTGAAACCGGGTGACTTTGGCACGGTCGTGGAAGTGCGCGTCTTCAACCGCCACGGTGTGGAAAAAGACGAACGTGCGCTTCAGATCGAACGCGAAGAAGTCGAGCGTCTTGCACGTGACCGCGATGACGAGCTGGCGATCCTGGATCGCAACATCTATGCCCGTCTGAAATCGCTGATCACGGGCAAGAAAGTTGCCAAAGGTCCAAAGGGCATCAAACCCGGCTCCGAGATCAACGATGAACTGCTGGAGACATTGACACGCGGTCAGTGGTGGCAGCTGGCATTGGAAGACGAAGCCGATGCGCAAATCGTCGAAGCCCTGAACGAGCAATACGAAGTGCAGAAACGCACTCTGGATGCCCGCTTTGAGGACAAGGTCGAGAAAGTGCGCCGGGGTGATGATCTGCCTCCGGGTGTGATGAAGATGGTCAAGGTGTTCGTGGCGGTGAAGCGCAAGCTGCAACCGGGCGACAAGATGGCTGGTCGTCACGGCAACAAGGGCGTGATCTCCAAAGTGGTACCGATGGAGGACATGCCGTTCCTTGCGGATGGTACCCCGGTCGATTTCTGTCTCAACCCGCTGGGTGTGCCGTCGCGTATGAACGTCGGTCAGATCCTCGAAACACATATGGGCTGGGCCGCGCGCGGCCTGGGCCTGAACGTGGACGAGGCGCTGCAGGAATATCGCCGCTCTGGCGACCTGACTCCGGTGCGCGAAGCGATGCACCATGCGTATGGCGACGATGTCTATGACGAAGGCATCGCCGGCATGAGCGAGGAAGACCTGATCGAGGCGGCAGGCAATGTCACACGCGGTGTGCCGATTGCGACGCCGGTCTTTGACGGTGCCAAGGAAGCCGATGTGAACGATGCGCTGACCCGCGCGGGCTTTGACACATCCGGCCAGTCGGTGCTGTTTGACGGCCGCACGGGCGAGCAGTTTGCCCGCCCTGTGACTGTCGGCATCAAGTACCTGCTGAAACTGCACCACCTTGTGGATGACAAGATCCACGCGCGCTCGACCGGGCCTTACAGCCTTGTCACCCAGCAGCCTCTGGGCGGTAAAGCGCAGTTCGGTGGACAGCGGTTCGGGGAAATGGAGGTCTGGGCTCTGGAAGCTTATGGCGCTGCCTATACCCTGCAGGAAATGCTGACCGTGAAGTCGGACGACGTTGCCGGACGGACGAAAGTCTATGAGAGCATCGTCAAGGGCGAGGACAACTTCGAAGCCGGTATTCCGGAATCGTTCAACGTTCTTGTCAAAGAAGTCCGTGGCCTCGGCCTGAACATGGAACTCCTGGATGCGGAGGACGAGGGGTAAGGCGAATTTCTGAAATTCGCGGCGATCCGTAAGCGGATCGCCTCCCCCCACCCACCATCCGCACGAATTTGAGGACATCAAAATGAACCAGGAACTGACAAACAACCCGTTCAACCCGCTCACACCTCCCAAGGTGTTCGACGAGATCCGCGTTTCTCTGGCATCGCCAGAGCGGATCCTCTCGTGGTCCTACGGTGAGATCAAGAAACCCGAGACCATCAACTATCGCACGTTCAAACCCGAGCGTGATGGCCTGTTCTGCGCGCGTATCTTTGGCCCGATCAAGGATTACGAATGTCTGTGCGGCAAATACAAACGCATGAAGTATCGCGGCGTTGTCTGCGAGAAATGCGGTGTCGAAGTCACGCTGCAAAAGGTCCGCCGCGAGCGCATGGGCCATATCGAACTGGCCGCTCCCGTTGCTCATATCTGGTTCCTGAAGTCGCTGCCCAGCCGCATTGGTCTCATGCTGGACATGACGCTGCGCGATCTGGAACGCGTGCTCTATTTCGAAAACTACGTCGTGATCGAACCCGGTCTGACGGACCTGTCCTATGGCCAGATGCTCTCGGAAGAAGAGTTCATGGACGCCCAGGACCAGTTCGGCATGGACGCGTTCACCGCCAATATCGGTGCCGAAGCGATCCGTGACATGCTGGCCCAGATTGATCTGGAAGCCGAAGCCGACACGCTGCGCGCCGATCTGAAAGAGGCCACGGGCGAGCTGAAGCCCAAGAAGATCATCAAGCGCCTGAAAGTGGTCGAGAGCTTCCTGGAATCCGGCAACCGTCCCGAGTGGATGGTCATGACCGTCGTGCCGGTGATCCCGCCGGAACTGCGCCCGCTGGTGCCGCTGGACGGGGGCCGTTTCGCCACCTCTGACCTCAACGACCTCTATCGTCGTGTGATCAACCGCAACAACCGTCTCAAGCGTCTGATCGAGTTGCGCGCGCCTGATATCATCGTGCGCAACGAAAAGCGGATGCTGCAGGAATCCGTGGATGCGCTGTTCGACAACGGCCGCCGTGGCCGCGTGATCACCGGTGCCAACAAGCGCCCGCTGAAATCGCTGTCCGACATGCTGAAAGGCAAGCAGGGCCGCTTCCGCCAGAACCTTCTGGGCAAGCGCGTCGACTTCTCGGGCCGCTCGGTCATCGTGACCGGACCGGAACTCAAGCTCCACCAGTGTGGTTTGCCCAAGAAGATGGCGCTGGAACTGTTCAAGCCGTTCATCTATTCGCGCCTCGAAGCCAAGGGCCTGTCTTCCACCGTGAAGCAAGCCAAGAAACTGGTGGAAAAGGAACGTCCCGAGGTTTGGGATATCCTTGACGAGGTGATCCGCGAACACCCCGTTCTGCTGAACCGTGCGCCGACGCTGCACCGTCTTGGCATCCAGGCCTTCGAACCCGTTCTGATCGAAGGCAAGGCAATCCAGCTTCACCCGCTGGTCTGTTCGGCCTTCAACGCCGACTTTGACGGTGACCAGATGGCGGTACACGTGCCGCTCTCGCTGGAAGCGCAGTTGGAAGCCCGTGTTCTGATGATGTCGACGAACAACGTTCTGTCGCCTGCAAACGGCGCACCGATCATCGTTCCGTCGCAGGACATGATCCTGGGTCTCTACTATGTGACCCTGGAACGCGAAGGCATGAAGGGCGAAGGCAAGATCTTTGGTTCGATCGACGAAGTCCAGCACGCGCTGGATGCCGGCGAAGTACACCTGCACAGCAAGATCACCGCGCGCATCACCCAGATCGACGAGGAAGGCAACGAAGTGCAAAAGCGCTTTGAAACCACACCGGGTCGCGTGCGTCTGGGTGCGCTTTTGCCGCTCAACGCCAAGGCTCCGTTCGAGCTGGTGAACCGTCTGCTGCGCAAGAAAGAAGTGCAGCAGGTGATTGACACCGTCTATCGCTATTGCGGTCAGAAAGAGTCGGTCATCTTCTGTGACCAGATCATGTCCATGGGCTTCAAGGAGGCGTTCCGCGCCGGCATCTCGTTCGGCAAGGACGACATGCTGATCCCCGACAGCAAATGGTCGATCGTCGATGAGACCCGCGATCAGGTGAAGGATTTCGAACAGCAGTACATGGACGGCCTGATCACTCAGGGCGAAAAGTACAACAAGGTTGTCGATGCCTGGTCCAAGTGTAACGACCGCGTCACCGACGCGATGATGGGGTCGATCTCGGCCACCCATCGCGACGAGAACGGTGCCGAAATGGAACCGAACTCGGTCTACATGATGGCGCATTCCGGTGCGCGGGGCTCGGTCACGCAGATGAAACAGCTGGGCGGCATGCGCGGCCTGATGGCCAAGCCGAATGGCGACATCATCGAAACGCCGATCATCTCGAACTTCAAGGAAGGTCTGACCGTGTTGGAGTATTTCAACTCCACCCACGGCGCCCGTAAGGGTCTGTCGGACACGGCTCTGAAAACGGCGAACTCGGGTTATCTGACCCGCCGTCTGGTGGACGTGGCGCAGGACTGCATCGTGCGGATGAAGGATTGCGGCACGGACAATGCGATCACCGCCGAACCAGCGGTCAACGATGGCGAAGTCGTGGCGTCGCTGGGCGAGCGTGTTCTGGGTCGTGTGGCAGCAGAAGACCTGCTCAAGCCCGGCACGGACGAGGTTCTGGTGGCCAATGGCCAGATGATCGACGAACGCATGGCCGATCTGATCGAAGAACATGGTCTGCAATCTGCCCGCATCCGCTCGCCTCTGACCTGTGAAGCCGAAGAGGGTGTCTGCGCAATGTGCTATGGTCGTGACCTTGCACGCGGCACCATGGTGAACATCGGCGAAGCCGTCGGTATCATCGCGGCGCAGTCCATCGGTGAACCCGGTACACAGCTGACGATGCGGACATTCCACATTGGCGGTGTTGCCCAGGGTGGCCAGCAGTCCTTCCTCGAAGCCAGCCAGCCCGGCAAGATCGAGTTCGTGAACGCCCAGACTCTCAAGAACGAGATGGGCGAGATCATGGTTGTCGGCCGGAACATGAAGCTGCTCATCAATGACGAACATGGCGAAGAGCGTGCCAGCCACAAGGTCGGCTATGGCTCCAAGCTGTTTGTCGAGGATGGCAGTTCGGTTGTGCGCGGCGACAAGCTGTTCGAATGGGATCCCTACACGCTGCCCATCATCGCGGACAAGGACGGCACCGCCAAGTTCGTCGACCTCGTGAGCGGCATCGCCGTGCGCGACGAGACCGATGACGCGACCGGCATGACCCAGAAGATCGTGATCGACTGGCGTGCCGCACCCAGAGGCAACGAGCTGAAACCGGAAATCATTCTGGTGGGTCCGGATGGTGAGCCCGTGCGCAACGATGCCGGCAACCCGGTGACCTATCCGATGTCGGTGGACGCTGTTCTGTCGATCGAAGAAGGCTCCGAGATCAAGGCCGGCGACGTGGTTGCGCGTATTCCGCGCGAAGGTGCCAAGACCAAGGATATTACCGGTGGTCTGCCGCGTGTGGCCGAACTCTTTGAGGCACGTCGCCCCAAGGACCACGCCATCATCGCCGAAATCGACGGTTATGTCCGCTTTGGTCGCGACTACAAGAACAAGCGCCGCATCACCATCGAACCCAGCGACGACACGATGGAACCCGTCGAATACATGGTACCCAAGGGCAAGCACATTCCTGTTCAGGAAGGTGACTTCATCCAGAAGGGTGACTACATCATGGACGGTAACCCCGCGCCCCATGACATCCTGTCGATCATGGGTGTCGAAGCTCTGGCGGATTACATGATTGACGAGGTGCAGGACGTCTATCGCCTGCAAGGTGTGAAGATCAACGACAAGCACATCGAAGTCATCGTGCGTCAGATGCTGCAGAAATGGGAGATCCTGGAAAGCGGCGATACCACGCTGCTCAAGGGCGAACATGTCGACAAGCAGGAGTTCGATCTGGCCAACGAGAAGGCGATTTCCAAGAACGGTCGTCCGGCTCAGGGCGAACCGATCCTTCTGGGGATCACCAAGGCATCGTTGCAGACACGCTCGTTCATCTCGGCGGCCTCCTTCCAGGAGACCACGCGGGTTCTCACCGAGGCCTCTGTTCAGGGCAAGAGAGACAAGCTTGTCGGTCTGAAAGAGAACGTCATCGTTGGTCGTCTGATCCCTGCGGGCACCGGTGGTGCCACTCAGAACGTGCGCAAGATTGCCACGGATCGCGACAATGTCGTCATCGAAGCCCGCCGGGAAGAGGCCGCCGCGGCCGCCGCTCTGGCAGCTCCGATGCAGGACGACGTGATTGGTGGGGACGAATTCGACACGCTGGTCGAAACACCCGAAAGCCGCGATTGATCGACCTGATCCCAAGTCTGAAAGGCCCCGCAGCAGCGGGGCCTTTTTTCGTTTGTCCCCGCGCTGTCGGGCAGACCCGCCAGCCCTGCCTGTGACAGAGTCAGAGGGGCGCGAGTTTTCCGATGCGCAGGCAATCGCGATCCGCTAGCGTTGCGCCATTGATCACCATGCAGAGCCGCCACAGATGCTAGACCGCCTGCCACCCAACATCGCCGGTGCATTGCTCATGATGGCCAGCATGGCGGCCTTCACGATCAACGATACATTCGTCAAGCTGGTGGGCCAGACCATCCCGCTGTTTCAGCTGCTGACCCTGCGTGCCGCTCTGGCGACGATCCTTCTTGCCATCCTCACGCTGCGGCTGGGAAAGTTCAGCCTGACCATGCCGCGGCGGGATTGGTGGTTGGTTGGCCTGCGCTGCATTGCGGAAATCGCCGCCGCCTATTTCTTTCTGTCGGCGCTGCTGGCCATGCCGCTGGCCAATGTCACGGCGATCCTGCAGGTGCTGCCGCTGACCGTGACGCTGGGGGCTGCACTTTTCTTTCGCGAAAAGGTGGGCTGGAGGCGGATGCTGGCGATCTGTGCCGGGTTTGCCGGGATGTTGCTGATCGTGCGGCCGGGGCCCGACGGGTTCACGCAACACGCGCTCTATGCGCTGGCGGCCGTGGGCATGGTGACAGTGCGCGACCTGGTCACGCGCCGGATGTCTGCCGCTGTCTCCTCCCTGACGGTGACCGTTTTGACCTCGGCGTCCATTCTGGTGTTCTTCGGGTTTGCCTCGTTCACCATCCAGTGGCAGCCCGTGTCCGTGCATGAGGGCGCGCTGATCGTGGCTTCGGCGGTGTTTGTCATCGGGGGCTATACGTTCAGTGTCATGGTCATGCGGGTCGGCGAAGTCAGCGTGGTCGCGCCGTTTCGCTATACCGGGCTGCTCTGGGCGTTGCTGCTGGGATGGCTGGTGTTCGGAGACTGGCCGGACGCCCTGACCATGCTGGGGGCCTCTATTGTCGTGGGCAGCGGGCTGTTTACCCTCTATCGGGAACGGCGGGTCAGATCGCGGAAAACACCCGCCTGACGGCGGCGTCCTCAATGGCGAAACGATCCCGAAACAGTTCGGCAGTCGCCCCGTCCATCAGTGCCAGCTGCAAAGGTGCGATCCCCGCCTTTTGACGGGAATCGTTGTGATCATTATGCCCGCGCACGAACATCAGGCTTTCGCTTTCAGAGACAACCGGCATGAACCTTGCCAGTTTCTTATGGGCGAAATTCATGATGCTCTGGCGCACCCCGCCACGCACCGCCATTCCCAGCGCCACACCGTATAGCGGCAGCAGGGTTTCGGCGACCTCGATGCCCGAAGGACCGGGGCGCGCGGAAAACCCCCGCTGAAAATCAAAGGCCACAAGCCGGTTGTCATCCACCAGCCGGGCATTTTCGCGCGCGGACTGACGCAAACGCGCCACGAAATCGACAGCGACTGCATCGTCATCGTCATGGCGAAACTGCAGGCAGGGGGCGTCGATATCCCGGCGCGCGGCATTGAGGGCAGCTTGCATCACCTGGCGATGGGGGCCGGGGGGATGGACCTGCACCTGAGCCTGCGGAAAATCGCTCAGAAGGGCATCCAGACGGGCGCGCCACTGCTCTGGCAGACTGTCGCCGATCACGATGACGAATGTGAAATCCGGATCGCTTTGCGCCTTCAGCCCCGGCAGGGTGATCGCTTCGAACTGTGCAAAGCGCGCGTTCATGCGTTCAGGGGCATAAAGATAGGCGATACGCTCTGCCAGCGAGTCATGTTCCACCTGAAACCCACCCTCTCCGGGATAGGAAAATCGACACAGCCCGATGACCTGCATGTATGCCTACCGCTCCTTTGCCCTAAGTGCCTTGCGCGCCCAGTAAACCTGGGGCAAAACCTGACATCGGTCTGGTGTCATTGCAACCGCGGCGGGCTGTTGACAAGGCATCCGACTCCCCCTATACGCCGCTCATCCACGGTACGGGTTAACGCCCTTAAAGCCGTAATCAGAACTGAAGTGGTCACGATCCGGTCTGCAAAACGGCCCGATCCTCTGGAAACCCACCGCGTCGTTCCCGCACACAGGGAACGAAGGCGGTTTTTGCGCTTTGCGGACGCGTAAGGCGTTAGTGAATTAGAAACCGCGGGGGCACCCCGCACGACACATGTGTTGAGAGATGGGGAAAAAAGCCCAATGCCAACGATCCAACAGCTGATCCGCAAGCCGCGCCAGCCGAAAATCAAACGCTCGAAGTCCATGCACCTGGAGCAGTGCCCGCAAAAACGCGGCGTCTGCACACGTGTATATACAACCACTCCGAAAAAGCCGAACTCCGCGATGCGGAAAGTGGCCAAGGTCCGTCTGACCAATGGCTTTGAGGTGATTTCCTACATCCCCGGCGAGAGCCACAACCTGCAGGAGCACTCGGTTGTGTTGATCCGCGGCGGTCGTGTAAAAGACCTTCCCGGTGTGCGTTACCACATCCTTCGCGGTGTTCTGGATACCCAGGGCGTCAAAGACCGTAAGCAGCGCCGTTCGAAATACGGCGCCAAGCGTCCCAAGTAAGAGGATTAAGATATGTCACGCCGTCACGCCGCTGAAAAACGCGAAGTCCTGCCAGACGCCAAATATGGCGATAAGGTTCTGACGAAATTCATGAACAACCTGATGATCGACGGCAAGAAGTCGGTCGCAGAACGCATCGTGTACTCTGCGCTGGAACGCGTAGAAGGCAAGATCAAACGCGCACCTGTCGAAGTCTTCCACGAAGCGCTCGACAACATCAAACCCGCCGTCGAGGTTCGCTCGCGCCGTGTTGGTGGTGCGACGTATCAGGTGCCTGTAGAGGTTCGCCCCGAGCGCCGCGAAGCGCTGGCGATCCGCTGGCTGATCATTGCATCGCGCAAGCGCAATGAAAACACGATGGAAGAACGCCTCGCCGGTGAACTGATGGATGCAGTGCAATCCCGTGGTTCGGCCGTGAAGAAGCGCGAAGACACCCACAAAATGGCCGACGCGAACAAAGCGTTCAGCCATTACCGCTGGTAACCTTTTAGAGGCATTCGACCAATGGCACGCGAATATCCGCTCGACCGCTATCGCAACTTCGGCATCATGGCTCACATTGATGCCGGCAAGACCACCTGTTCCGAACGCATCCTGTATTACACAGGCAAATCCCACAACATCGGTGAGGTGCACGATGGTGCGGCCACCATGGACTGGATGGAGCAGGAGCAGGAACGCGGTATCACCATCACCTCGGCTGCGACCACCACATTCTGGGAACGCACCGAAGATGGCTCTACCCCAGATACGCCCAAGCACCGGATGAACATCATCGACACCCCCGGCCACGTGGACTTCACCATCGAAGTCGAACGTTCGCTGGCGGTTCTTGATGGCGCGGTTGCCGTGCTGGATGCCAATGCCGGTGTCGAACCCCAGACCGAAACCGTCTGGCGTCAGGCTGACCGCTACAAGGTGCCGCGTATCGTGTTCGTCAACAAGATGGACAAGATCGGTGCCGACTTCTTCAACTGTGTGCGCATGATCCAGGACCGCACGGGTGCTGTCCCTGCACCGATCCAGATTCCGATCGGCGCGGAAAACGAGCTGGAAGGCATCGTTGATCTCGTGACCATGGAAGAATGGGTTTGGGAAGGCGAAGATCTGGGCGCGTCCTGGGTGAAAAAGCCGATCCGCGACAGCCTGAAAGAGACTGCCGAAGAATGGCGCGCCAAGCTGATCGAGACAGCCGTCGAAATGGACGACGACGCGATGATGGCATATCTGGAAGGCGAAGAGCCTGACGTGCCAACACTGCGCAGCCTGATCCGCAAGGGCACGCTGGCGATCAAGTTCATTCCGGTTCTGTGTGGCTCTGCGTTCAAGAACAAGGGCGTGCAGCCTCTGTTGAACGCCGTGATCGATTATCTACCCAGCCCGATGGACGTTGTCGATTACATGGGCTTCAAACCCGGTGACGAGACAGAAACACGTAACATCGCGCGTCGCGCAGATGACAACATGGCCTTCTCGGCGCTGGCGTTCAAAATCATGAACGACCCCTTCGTCGGCACGCTGACGTTCACACGCGTCTATTCGGGTGTTCTGAACAAGGGCGACACGCTTCTGAACTCCACGAAGGAACGCAAAGAGCGCGTCGGCCGGATGATGATGATGCACTCCAATGATCGCGAAGAGATCACCGAAGCGTTTGCAGGCGATATCATCGCGCTGGCCGGTCTGAAAGACACCACAACGGGTGACACGCTCTGTGCGGTCAACGATCCTGTGGTTCTTGAAACCATGACCTTCCCCGAGCCCGTGATCGAGATCGCAGTCGAGCCGAAAACAAAGGCCGACCAGGAAAAAATGTCGACCGGTCTGGCCCGTCTTGCGGCAGAAGATCCCTCCTTCCGTGTGGAGACCGATATCGAATCCGGTCAGACCATCATGAAGGGCATGGGCGAACTTCACCTGGACATCCTGGTGGATCGTCTGCGTCGTGAATTCAAGGTCGAAGCCAACATCGGTGCGCCGCAGGTGGCTTATCGCGAGACCATCTCGCGGGAAACCGAACATACCTACACCCACAAGAAACAGTCGGGTGGTTCGGGTCAGTTCGCCGAGGTCAAGCTGATCATTTCGCCGACAGAGCCGGGTGAAGGCTATTCGTTCGAGTCCCGCATCGTCGGTGGCGCGGTTCCCAAGGAATACATCCCCGGTGTCGAAAAAGGCATCAAATCGGTTATGGACAGCGGCCCTCTGGCTGGCTTCCCGGTGATCGACTTCAAGGTCGCCCTGATCGACGGCAAGTTCCACGACGTGGACTCCTCGGTTCTGGCCTTTGAAATCGCCGCTCGGATGGGCATGCGCGAAGGCATGAAGAAAGCCGGTGCGAAACTGCTCGAGCCGATCATGAAAGTCGAAGTTGTCACGCCTGAGGAATATACAGGCGGCATCATCGGCGATCTGACATCGCGTCGCGGCCAGGTCCTGGGTCAGGACACGCGCGGCAACGCGATCGCGATCGATGCACAGGTGCCTCTGGCGAACATGTTCGGCTACATCAACACGCTGCGTTCGATGTCTTCGGGACGTGCCAACTTCACGATGCAGTTCGGCCATTACGAACCTGTTCCGCAGAACATCTCTGACGAAATTCAGGCGAAATTCGCATAACGGGAAGGCGGGGTGAACCCCGCCCTACCACCCACCGTAGGGC
>NZ_JBASXK010000026.1:0-37168 GCF_049276915.1 Aestuariivita sp.
AATTTTTTGCCCGTACAGCGCGACCAACTTTTCGAGGTCAGGGGTTCGGCCAAATTGGACTTTTGCCGCTCATGTGGCAGCTCACTGCGCCTCATGCCAAATCTCATCTGACTTTTCGGTATCATGGGTTCTTTCCGAAAAATTGCGACATCTGAAATTCGGAGTTTTTCAACAAAATCGGCTCCTTCCTGCCGTTCGCCGCGATCCTCCTCAACGTCTCCTATGGCCCAACTGCAACCACAAGACACACCCCACCTTAGGGGCATGGACCGGCGGGCTTGCTTTCGTCGGAGTTGCGACGGATGGTGTCTGTAATCAAGTCGATGAGACGCAGGAGTCCGGATGTATCTTGCCCCCCTTTTTGCAGAGCTGGAGGCCGTCTTTTCGGGCTCGTTGGAGATCGAGGGCCATGTGCGCGCGGCGCTGCGTGAGGCCCGGCTGGAGGGGGAGCCTTGTGCGGCACCGACCCCGTTGCCTCGGGCGTTCGTGGATGTGATGGAGCGCGCCGACGCGGTGCCGATTTGCGCGCTGATTGCGCAGATGCCGTTTGACTGGGCTCCGCCGCAAACCTCAAGCGCGCCGCTTTATGTCGAACACAGCCGCGCGAAGGTGCATGTCGAGCTGCTGGGGCCGGACGGGCTGATCCGGTCGGATCGGGTGCGGTTGGGTCTGTACGGGATGATGCCCCATGCCGAATACGGGATCCGCACGCATCCGGCCGAAGAGATCTATATCATGCTGGCCGGCGAGGTGGACTGGATCCGCGGTGATGCACCCTATGTGGCGCATATGCCCGGTGAGCGGTCATATCATCCCTCGATGATGCCGCATGCGTCGCGCACGCGGGATGCGGCTTTCCTGTCGGTCTATGCATGGCATGGTGACCTTTCGGTGAGCGAGTATGTCTATGCGGGGCTTCCGGCGCGATAGGGGCGGTTTGCCGCCCGGATGATACCGCGCATCGGGTGACCCGGCGGGCAGCTCAGTCCTTGATCGACTGGCGATATCTGCGCCATGCGGCCAGGGCGGCGATGGCGATGGCGGCACCTCCGGTGGCCAGCGGCACGATGGAGGCGCTGGCGATGACTTCGTGATGGGCCAGGGCCGGCGTCGCGGCAAGCAGGGCGGCCAGGGTGGCGGCCAGGGTGGATGGTCTCATACTGTGGTCCTTTGGCGTGGCCGGGCTTGTGCGGCGCAGTTCTGTTGCCTGACTAGCATCAAGGCGCGCCGAGATCAGCCTCAAACCCGACGAGGGGTGCGCCCATGGGTGGCGGGGCGGGCAAAAAGCCCTGGCCGTGATTAAATCGCAGGCGATCGGGCGGTGTCGCCTGTCATTGCAGCACCGGATCGAACCCCATCAGAAAGCTGAGCGGCGCATGATCGTCGGTCAGGATATGGGCGGCTTTGCTGTTCAGGATCGAGTCGATGAAGGCGGTGTCCAGCACCTGGAACCGGGTGACATCCGGGGCCGGGGTGTCGATGGCCGACACCGGGCTGTCCTGTGCGCTGGCCAGCAGGACAAAGACGCGGCGCTCGCCCTTGCTGGGGGGGCTGGCCTCGGTCCAGACCTCGACGCTGGGAAACACCTGCCGCATGGTCGCCACGACCGCTGCCAGCGCATCCAGCCGGTCGATATTGTCCATCAGGTTCATCACGAAGACTCCGTCCGGCGCAAGGCGTTGGGACACCAGGTCGAAGAACTCGAGCGTGACCAGATGTTCGGGGGCGGCGATATCGGTGAAGGCGTCGCCGACGATGACGTCAAAGCGCTGATCGCTGTTGCGCAGGGCCAGCCGGGCATCGCCGTGGATGATCGTCGCGGTGTCGGGTTTGAACCAGAAGGCGTTCTGGGCCATGGCCGTCACTTCGGGGTCGATCTCGGCGATGGTGATGCCCGAGATGCCCCGGTCGGCCCAGGCCCGGGGCACCGAATAGGTGCCTCCGCCGATATGAAACGAGGTGAACCCGGTGCGCTGCATCCGCATCCGGGGCAGGGCGTCCAGCAGGGCGGCGTGCTGGGTGAACATGATGCGCGGGGCGTCGCGCGCGCTGATGCCATGGGCCAGATGATCCACGACCATCAGTGACACGGGGTTCTGGGGGTCCTGCGACAGGTCAACGGTGCGCAGGCAGTAATAGCTGCTTTCGCGGTCGCAGACCGAGGGCAGCTTTTGCGCGCCAAGGCCGATCAGACCGGCCAGCCCGATGGCCAGGGCCGGCAGAACGCTCTTGCGCGGGGATGTTCCACCAAGCCAGAAGCAGGTCAGCGCGGCGATGCAATAGGTCGCGGCGATCACCAGCAGCGTGGCCACCGACCCGATCCAGGGCACGAAGACAAAGCCCGCCAGCAGCGTCCCGGCGATGGCCCCGATCGCCCCGGCGGCAAACATCGAGCCCAAGGCGCGTTCGGACTGGTCGCGGTCCCGCATGGCCGCAACGGTCAGGATGGGGGCGGGCACGCCTGCAAACAGCGAGGGCAGAAAGAACGCCAGCATGCTGAGCGCCGTGATGGCGGCAAGCGGATGGGGCAGGCTTTCGATGACGGGACCGGCAAAGCCGCGCAGCAGCAGGGTGGCCCCGGCGGTTGTGCCGGCCGCCGCGATCATGGTCCAGCCGGTGATGCGCAGCGCGCGCGCCGTCTCAAGCCCGGCGATCCTTCCGCCCCACCAATGTCCGACCGAAAAGCCTGCAAGCACCACCGCGATGATGGATGTCCAGGTATAGAGGCTCATCCCGACATAGGGCGCGATCATGCGCCCGGCGACGATCTCGACCACGAGGCTGGATGCCGAGATGGCGACCTGCAGCAGGATCAGAAGCCAGAGCGGGACATGTGCGGGAGGCAAAAGCTGTTTCATCCTTCGGGCAGTAGCTTACGGGCAAAAAAACCGTCAATAGGCTTTCGAGATATCTGATTGACCTTCTTGCGCATTGCGCAGGGGCAGGGTCGCGATTGACTTGGATCAGCGCGTCCTTCGCAGGGACCGGATATCCTGCCCGCTTACATCAGGATTTCGAAACAGGAGCGAGCAATGACCAGCGTTCAAGCGCATGAGCATAAAGCCACAGCCATCAATGTGCCCGAGGCCGTTGGCGTGTTTGATACATTCGACGATCTGCAACGCGCGTTCTATGATTTGCGGATGGTTGGCTTCAGCCGGTATGACATCAGCCTTCTGGCCCGACAGGAGGTGTTGCAGGAAAAGCTGGGCAGGGCCTATTGGCGGGCCGCCGATCTGGAGGACGACCCCGAAGCACCCCGCGCCGCGTTTGTTTCGGAAGAGGCGATCGGCGAATTGGAGGGGGCCATTGCCGGCGGCTTCTTCTTCCTGGGATCGGTGATTGCGATGACGGCCATGCTGACCCCGGCCAGCGCGCTTGGGGCTTCGATTGCGGCCGTCGCCATTGGCGGCAGCCCGGCGGCGGTGGTCGGAACGCTGCTGGCGCGCCGTGTGGGCAAGAACCACAAGGATTACTATGCAAACCAGATCGCGCATGGCGGTATCCTGCTTTGGGTGCGAGTGCGCGACAAGGAGCGCGAGGATCTGGCTGTCAATATCCTGAAAGGACATTCCGGGCGTGATGTGCATGTCCACCCATGGAGCGAATAGGCCTTCGGGCATGCTCTTTGAAGCCGGAGATGTGATCAGATGACATCCGTTGCACGATACGCCCGTCTCCTGTCGTGCCTGGCAGGGTCGGCCCGTCCAAGTGCCCTTGTTCTTCTTGCGGCTCTGGCAGCGCCCGCCGTTGCACAAGATTGGACCCTTCCCGAGGGGCAAGAGGTGCTGAGCTATGAACAGGCGCGCGGTCTCACCTCGGGGCGGACGCTGAGCTTTCCCGGGCTGGGGCAGTCAACCTATTTCACGGATGGCAGGTATGTGTTCAAGGGCGAGGACCGGAGCATCCTGCAATTCGGCATGTTCGAGGTGCGCCGGGATGGCAAGGTCTGCGTCAATCTTTACTCGGACGGAACCCGCTGCGATGTCTTTCTCAAGAACCATGGCCTGCTGTTCATGCTGACTGAAAAGGGCGACCGTTTCCCTGTGCAGCTGGAAATCGAGGTGAGGTGATCGGCTGATGTCTGTGCTCAGCGCAGTGCGAAGGCCAGCAGGATCAGACACAGAACCACAGTCGCACCCCAGGTCGCGCGCGACAGGCGCTTGCGCAGGCTGAGGGTTCTGAACGGGTTACTCATAATCGAAACGCTCCAACAAGATCCGATGCGAAGGCGTGCCCCGTTTCAATAGATGATCTTCCACACCATCCATCATCGCCGGGGGGCCACAGATCACGAAGACCCAGGTGTTGAACTCTTCTGGGGTGAACAGGCGATCCAGCAGGGGGGCGTCGATGAGCCCTGTCTCTGCTGCCCAGTCATCGGGCGGTTCTGACAGCACATAGGTGACGTCCTGCCCATCCAGTTCCTCGCGATGGGCGATCTGATCCAGCGCCCGGTTGCCATAGATCACCCTGGCCTTGCGGGGATCATCGGTCAGGCGCATCTGCCGCAGGATGCTGAGCAGGGGGGCTATGCCGACACCGCCAGCGATCAGGGCCACGCCCGGTTCGGGGCGCCCCTGTACGGTGAGGCTGCCATAGGGGCCATCCAGATAGGCCGGGGTGCCCGGTTCAATCTGGCCGATGGTGCGGGTGAAATCCCCCAGTTCCTTGATCATGAAGGATACCGATGGCCCGGCCGCCGGTGCCGAGCAGATCGAGAACGGATTTTCGCGCATGGAAAAGGCGCTGTGGCCCAGATTCAGCCAGACGAATTGCCCGGCCTTGAAGTCTAGGCCGGGATGGCCGTCCGGCGTGAGGGTCATTTCCCATTGCTTTGGCGTCAAACGGGTGACAGAGGCCAGACGCCAGGGCCGTGATCTCTGCCGCAAGGGTACGATCAGATAGACATAAAGCAGCGAACCCGCAGCCACTGCGGTCATGGCCACCCAGAGGCCGGTCATCACCGGCTGTGATCCATAGCGCCCGGCATAGACCGTGTGATGCAGCAACAGCGCCGCGATCACCAGCGCGCCAAGGCCATGTATCAGCCGCCAGGTCTCATGTGTCTGATTCAGTCTGGTGCGCCCGATCGCCAGGAGAATCAGGCAGGGCAGCAGCAGGAATGCCGCGATCCCGCTGGCCAGATCCGAGAAATCCGTGGTGAGGGTCAATTGACGGGTCGGATCCCAGGGGCGGTCTCCGCCCGCGGGCGATCCGCCGAACAGGAACGGGTGCACCAGCGCGAAACCCAGCGCCGTGCGCGCCATGACCTGATGAAAGCGCATGGTCACATCCATGCCGATGCCGTTCGAGATCGACTTGAATCGTCCCGAGAGGATGAATTCGGCAAGGATCATGGAAAACGCCAGGATGCCCAGCCCCGAGGCAAGTTCCTGATGAAAGGGACGTGGGGGCCCGCCGACGATCCACGAGGCGACGAGCGGCAGTGTGACCGCTCCCAGATAGACAGTGATCAATAGCACGGGTTTCACGTGATCTTTGTGATCCTTTTTTGCGGGCAATGCAATCCAGCCGTGATCCGGGACATGCGCCAGATGCCGCGATCCCTGGACAGGGCGCGGTGCTGATCGGGTGCTGGGGGCGGTGTCGCGCGACTCCCGAGGATGATGAAATGCCAGGCAGCCTGAATGCGTGGCCTGTGGTCACACCCATATGCCTGCTGACTCTCTGTTCGGGATCGGATATGCTGCATTGCAGCAAAAGGGGTGTCATCATGGGATTCGTGATCGTTGTCGCGCAGCAAAAGGGCGGGTCGGGCAAGACCACGCTGGCTGTCAATCTGGCCGTGGCATTCGCGCGGGCGGGCAAGTCCGTGGCCTTGATGGATACCGACCCCCAGGGCAGCGCCGGGCGATGGTTCATGGCACGGCTTGAGGCGCAGGGGGAACCGGGGCTGGAGTTCTCGACCGCATCGGCCTGGGGCGTGACCTATGAGTGTCGCAAGCTGGCCGAGGCCCATGACATCGTCATCATCGACACCCCGCCCAAGGCCGACAGCGATCTGCGCCCCGCGTTGCGCGCGGCCGATCTGGTGCTGGTGCCGGTGGCGACCTCGCATCTGGATCTCTGGGCGGTTGAGGTGGTGCTTTATCTGGCCGAACGCGAGGACAAGCCGGCGATGATCGTCATGACCCGCAATCGGGCCGGCACGCGGCTTGCAGCGGATGTGGCGGCGAAGGCTGCCGAGATGTCGGCGGATCTGGCGGTTGCCGCCCTGGCCAACCGGGTGGTCTATGCGGAAACGCTGGGGCAGGGGCGTGCGGCGCTGGAGGCTGCGAAAGGACCGGCCCATGCGGAAGTGCAGGCGCTGATGCAAGAGGTCGCGGCCAAGCTTGACGCGCTTTGACGCAGCGGGTCGAGACCTGCGTCCTTTGCGCGCCGCATGCGCCGGGGCGCAGATCTTTCCATTTGAAAAACTGAGCCCGAAGCTCATCTTTCAGGCAAGGCGCGGCCCGTTTCGTGCAAGCGCCTGACATGAGGAGATATGATGTCGGCTGACGGTGGATTTTCGCTGCTTCCCGAAAATGTTCAGGACTATCCCAGGCCGCCCCGGCTGGAGCCTGTTCAGCAGCGCTTGCGCGTACTGTTGGGTGACGGGCTTGTGGCCGAGACCACGCGGGGATTGCGGGCCCTCGAGACGCATCACGCGCCGACCTATTATTTTCCCCGAGCAGACGTGCTGGCGCAGCTGATACCGATTGGCGGACGCAGCTTTTGTGAGTGGAAGGGCGTCGCGCAATATTATGACATTGCGCTTGCGGGGCAGACAGCGGCCCGGGCTGCCTGGAGCTATGACAAACCCAGTTCGACCTTCGCGCCGATTGCCGGCTACCTGGCCTTTTATGCGGGCAAGATGACCGCCTGCCATGTCGGTGATCTGCGGGTGATCCCGCAGCCCGGCGAGTTTTACGGAGGCTGGGTCACGCCCAACCTGACCGGTCGGATCAAAGGCGCGCCGGGCACGCGCCACTGGTAGGCGCAGGCTGACGTAGATCAAGGGCGCCGGTGGTTGCGCGTGGCAGACTTGCTCCATCACATAAAGGTGGAGAGATCATGTATCATAATATTCTTGTACCGATTTCGTTTGACGAAGATCGCGACGTGGGCGCGCCGCTCAAGCTGGCGCGGCTGTTGGGTGTTCCCGGTGCCAAGGTGACCCTGCTTCACGTGGTGGAACGTATTCCAAGCTATGCCATTTCCTATTTGCCGGCGGATTACATGGCCAGCGCGCGGGTCGCGATCCGGACCGAGCTGGACAAGCTGGCTGAAAGCGTGCCGGGCGCGCGGGGTGAGGTGATCAGCGGGCATTCCGGCAAATCGATCCTGGACTGGGCGAAGGAACATGAACCGGATCTGATCATCATGGCGTCGCATCGTCCGGGCATGCAGGACCTACTTCTGGGCTCGACGGCGACTCATGTGGTGCGCCATGCGGGCTGCGCGGTGCATGTGGTGCGCTGAAGCGCGGATGTGGCGTTGATGAGGCGCAGAACGCGGATTGCGTCGGGCGCGCGGCAAAGCGTGGCGCGAAGGCGCCCGAGATGGGGCCTTCGTGGCTGCTTTGCATTTTCGCCAGATGAACCCCATGGATCGGGGGTTCGTCTGGCGAAACTGTCGGAATGCACGGGCTGTCCAAACCCCCGCCGAGCACCTTAAACCCTTTGTTGCAAAGGGTTTTTTTTGGCTTTCACCTGCGCTTTCCGATGCTATGGCCGGGCGGCTGTCAAGGGGCACCCGGGCCGCGCGGAGTTTGCATGAATGCGCCGGCATCCGTCATATTTTTGCCTTATTTGCCTGATTGATTGCAGAGATTGAGGGTCAGGCCCCGTCTATTTTGACCCCTGGTTTGTTCAGTTAATGAGTTGTTGTTTGAAATGTATGATGATCAAATCCGTACTGACATCGGTGGTCGAGAAACCCTGGACATCACGGCGCGCTCAGGCCGCAGGCCGCGCTCGGTCATGTCCATGTTCCCCCAGTTCACCAGGCCCGGACAGGGTGTCGGATTTCCGTTCCGACGTGACAAATCGGCCTTGGCTGGCGCGGGCAGCATGAATGCCGCCGAGCAGCTCGAGGCCCTCAAACAACGCCTGGCGGATATGCAGCGGGTGCTGGATCAGGTGACTGCACGCACGCAACGCGCCATGACGCAACCTTCTGACATGTCGATTGAAGGTCTCAAACGGGATCATCGCGCGCTGTGCGATCTGCTGCAGTACCTGGATCGGGATAAGGCATGTCTGGAACGGCTGCGGGACGATCTGTCCGAAACCAGTGTCAAGCTGCTGGGAGACTGGCGGGTGAGTGATCGCGAGATCATGGCCGCCGATGCCAGCACCTTGCGCGCGCGCATGGCTGGCCTGTCCAAGGCGATCAAGCGCGAGCATGTGTTGCTCACCAGCCATCTGATCGAGCAGGGTTAGACCGCCGGGTCCACCGCGCAGTCGGCAAAGGCCCGCGTTGGGCCATCCGCCCCGGTCAGAGAAAATGGCACCGCCGCGCCCCCGATCAGGGCAGTGGCCGTGTCGTTCAGGATCAACCCGTTCAGAACATTGCCAAATCCACGATCGGTCACGGTCAGGGACCGTCCTGCGTCGCTCAGCTCGTGGCGGTTGGTGGTGATCGTCAGATCGCTGCCGCCCTGAAAACTCAGGGCAAAGATCTCTGCCTCGGGCCAGGGCGTGGGCCGGGTCAGGGTGATCGTGAACAGCGGTTGGGTCGGATCATGGGTCAGTTCGACCGCGATACCGTCCTCGACATGGTTCAAGACGCAAGGCAGGCCGGGTGTGAACTCCCAGGCGGTGACCGGTGTGGCCAAAGAGGCAAGGACAAGAACAAGGCGCATGACGCGGAATTAGCCCTGATGCGCGCGCTGACCAGTCGCGCTTGTTCTTGACGGCGGCGGTGCCATTATGGGGCCAACGGGAATGTGCAGGAGAACATGCGTGTCAGAAAACCTGAATGAGGATGTCTCGGCGCTCCGGCGCGAGCTTGAGCGGTTGAACAATCACAAGTTCATCCAGATCCACGACAAACCCATACGCCTGTTGGCATTCAACTTTGCGCGCGGCATGGCCTTTGGCCTTGGCACGGTCGTGGGGGCCTCGGTGCTGTTGTCGCTGGCGGCCTGGTCGCTCAGCCAGATCGACTTCATCCCGGTGATCGGGAATTGGGCGGCACAGATTGCCGCGCAGATCCAGGTGATGGCCGATCAATAATGTCCCTTTGCCGCAGGCGGCTTGGTTGCGGGGGCGGGGGTGCGTTCCTATCTCGGTCTGTGTGTATGTAAAACAGGGAGACGTGCTTATGAAATGTCCGATCGACGGGACCAATCTGGTGATGGCAGACCGCAGCGGAGTCGAGATCGACTATTGCCCGCAATGCCGCGGTGTCTGGCTGGACCGGGGAGAGTTGGACAAGATCATCGAGCGCAGCGCACCTCCGGCCCCCCCTCAGGCTGCGCAGCCATCGCGGGGCTATGACGATCGCGGATACGATGATCGCGGATATGGCGAACGGCCCCGCAAAAAGAAGAAGATGGGCGGGTTTCTGGAAGATATCTTCGATTTCTGAGCAAGGGGCGGGACACGTCCCGCCCTGCGGCCTTTGGGTTGGGGTGTGTTTTGATATCCGGATGGCTCAGACGGAGGGGCGGGCTACCGCCCCCGCCGCTTTACATTCCCCCCACGCTGACCCGCGCGGCCGGCGGTCGAGCGGCCCTTCGACTTGACGGCCGCCGCTGAGGCCGCTTCCACTGCCGATTGACGGGCCAGGGGGTCGTCGGCGATGGCCAGATCCACCGCCTCGAGCCGTTTGACCTCGTCGCGCAGGCGGGCGGCCTCTTCGAATTCCAGGTTTTCCGCGGCCTTGCGCATATCCGTGCGCAGCCCGTCCAGCACCGCCTTGAGGTTCGAGCCTTGCAATGCGGGGTCGATCCGCGCGGTCACGCGGTTCATGTCCACGTCGCCCTTGTAAAGGCCAGACAGCACGTCATCGACATTCTTGCGCACGGTTTCCGGCGTGATGCCGTGCTTTTCGTTATAGGCCATCTGCTTGGCGCGGCGCCGGTCGGTTTCGCCCAGGGCGCGCTCCATCGAGCCGGTGATGCGGTCGGCATACATGATCACGCGGCCTTCGGCATTGCGCGCGGCCCGCCCGATGGTCTGCACCAGCGAGGTTTCCGAGCGCAGGAAGCCTTCCTTGTCCGCATCCAGAATGGCGACCAGCCCGCATTCGGGAATATCGAGCCCTTCGCGCAGCAGGTTGATGCCGATCAGCACGTCAAACGCGCCCAGTCGCAGATCGCGCAGGATTTCAATGCGTTCCAACGTGTCGATATCGGAATGCATGTAACGCACCTTGATGCCCTGTTCGTGCATGTATTCGGTCAGATCCTCGGCCATGCGCTTGGTCAGGGTGGTGACCAGCGTGCGGAAGCCCGCGGCGGTGACGCGGCGTACCTCGTCCAGAAGATCGTCGACCTGCATGTCGACCGGGCGGATCTCGACCTGGGGATCCAGTAGGCCGGTGGGGCGGATCACCTGTTCGGTGAAGACACCGCCGGCCTGTTCCAGCTCCCATGCGGCGGGGGTGGCAGACACGAAGACCGATTGCGGGCGCATGGCGTCCCATTCCTCGAACTTGAGGGGGCGATTGTCCATGCAGGAGGGCAGGCGGAAGCCGTGTTCGGCCAGGGTGAACTTGCGCCGATAGTCGCCTTTGTACATGCCCCCGATCTGGGGCACCGAGACATGGGATTCATCGGCAAACACGATCGCATTGTCGGGGATGAATTCGAACAGCGTCGGGGGCGGTTCGCCCGGTGCGCGGCCCGTGAGGTAACGCGAATAGTTTTCGATACCGTTGCACACGCCAGTGGCTTCGAGCATCTCGAGATCGAAATTGGTGCGCTGTTCCAGCCGCTGGGCCTCAAGCAGTTTGCCCTCGGAGACCAGCTGGTCCAGACGGATGCGCAGCTCTTTCTTGATGTTCACGATCGCCTGCTGCATCGTCGGCTTGGGCGTCACGTAATGCGAATTGGCATAGATGCGCACCTGGTCGAACGTATCGGTCTTTTGCCCGGTGAGCGGGTCGAACTCGGTGATCGCCTCCAGCTCTTCTCCGAAGAATGACAGTTTCCAGGCGCGGTCTTCCAGGTGGGCGGGCCAGACCTCGAGGCTGTCGCCGCGCACCCGGAACGCGCCGCGCTGAAAGCCCTGATCGTTGCGCCGGTACTGTTGGGCCACCAGATCGGCCATGACCTGACGCTGGTCATAGATCCCGCCAGTTTTCAGATCCTGGGTCATCGCGCCATAGGTTTCCACCGATCCGATACCATAGATGCAGCTGACCGATGCGACGATGATCACATCGTCCCGCTCCAGCAGCGCCCGCGTGGCCGAGTGGCGCATGCGGTCGATCTGTTCGTTGATCTGGCTTTCTTTTTCTATGTAGGTGTCGCTGCGCGCCACATAGGCTTCGGGCTGGTAATAGTCATAGAAGCTGACGAAATACTCGACGGCATTGTCGGGAAAGAAGCCTTTGAATTCGCCGTATAGCTGCGCCGCCAAAGTCTTGTTCGGAGCCAGGATGATGGCCGGGCGCTGGGTCTGCTCGATCACCTTGGCCATGGTATATGTCTTGCCGGTGCCGGTCGCGCCCAGCAGAACCTGATTGCGCTCGCCGCTCAGCACGCCTTCGGACAATTCGGCGATCGCGGTGGGCTGATCGCCGGCCGGGCTGAACTCGGTATGCAGCGCAAAGGCGCGCCCGCCCTCCAGTTTCGGGCGCGAGCGAACATCCGGTGCGGCGGCGTGAAGAAGGGGTTCGGACATCGATCAGGGGTTCCTTGGCATGCACTCTGAGTGTGGGGTATTTTGCCCAAGGTTCAAGGCCAGCGATCACATATAAGCGCCGTTCGGGGTTTGTTGACCCTGCGGTGCCAAAATGTCGCAATTTTTTGAAAATGTATATTTATCATATGCTTATTCAGAAACGCAGGCTGTGGTTGCCGGGGTCGCATGGTGCTTGGGGAAAAAGTGATGTGCGTATTTCGCCATCGCGGATAAAGTGTAAGGGCAAGTAGCAGACTTGGCTGTCATTCGGATCACACACACCCACCCCTCGCTCCCCGTGGTTCGAATGGCAGCCAAGGCTTGCTTGCACCCTTGCCCTCTTCCCGTGACAATTCGTGTCTTGCCCAATGCGGTGTGTCGGCGCATAAGTTCTGACGTTCAAGCCTGTTGGAGATCGACCATGCGCGCCCGCATCTACAAGCCCGCAAAGACAGCCATGCAATCGGGAACCGCCAAGACCCACGAATGGGTTCTTGAATTCGCGCAAAGCTCGGCCCGGGATGTGGACCCTCTGATGGGCTGGACCTCGTCTTCGGATACCCAGACCCAGGTCAAGCTGTCCTTTCCCACCAAAGAGGCGGCGCTGGATTATGCCAGATCCAAGGGTATCGAGGCGCAGGTGATCGAGCCCAAGGCGCGCAAGGCCAATATCCGCCCCGGCGGATATGGCGAGAATTTTGCCACCAACCGACGCAGTGTCTGGACCCATTGAGCCGACGCATGGCCGCGGATCAGCGGCATCCGCCTGGCCTGCGCATCATATTTGCGGGTTGGGGCTGGATTGCCTCTGCAGGCCTTGCTAGAGACGGCATAGCGGTCCCGTAGCTCAACTGGATAGAGCACCTGACTTCTAATCAGGATGTTGGGGGTTCGAGTCCTCCCGGGATCGCCAGTTTTCCTTTCCACGGGCCGGAATTCGGTGCTGTGCCGCTGCCATCAGGGCCATTACCCGCCCAGCAAAAGTGTCCTGCATTGGGCGATTTCCGCATCGGCGCGACGTTTGGCCCATGCGGCGTCGGATCGGTTCTTGTTGAAGGCCGCGCGGCTGAGAATGGCGCTGTGGGCGGTCTTGGCATTCAGGCGCAGGCCGAATGTGTCGTCGCTCTGGGTCGGCGGCGTCGTTGCCTCAAGCAGGTCGCGGAACTGTTTGAGCTGTTGTTCGGTCTGCGCCGCGCGTTCATCTGACACCAGCCATTCGTATTCAAGCTGGGCGGCAAGGCGGCCCACGCAATTGGCAAAACTATGGTGAAGGCTGTCCGTCGCCAGCGCCGGGCTGGCGAGGGGCAGTGTCAGGAAACAAAGGTGCAAAGCAGTTCTTTTTCCGACCATGTTTTGAGCATTGACCGGAAAAAGCCGCCAATCAATTGGGCAGTTTAAAAACGTATCGATGATTGCGGCTTATTTGCCACGGGGTCATTCGGCCGGTTGCGGGGCGCTTTGCGACACCCGCCGGCGCGAGGCGCGGCGGGTCTGGCTTTGGCGGCGGATGAAGGCGATAGCGAAGAACGCCGTCAGGATCAGAATGATCGTCGGGGCCGGTGCGCTGTCCAGGAAGAAGCTGGCATAGGTGCCCGCCAGCATCGAAAACATGCACACCGCCGTGGCGACCCAGAGCATGGCGCGGAAGGTGCGCACCAGCAAAAAGGCGATGGCTCCGGGTGCGATCAGCAGGCCGATGGCCAGGATCAGACCGGTTGCGGACAGCGTCGCGACAACCGCCAGCGACAGGGCGGACAGCAGACCGTAATGCAGCAGGTTCACCGGCAATCCCGAGGCCTGGGCCTGGGCCGGATCAAAGCTGTGCAGCAGCAGGTCTTTCCATTTCAGCAAGATCGCCCCCGCCACGACAAGCGAGATCAGACCAGAGGTCAGCAACTCACCGCCATCCACGCCCAGCATGTTGCCAAACAGGATGTGATCGAGATGCGCGTTGGTTTCCACCGAGACGAACAGCACGATGCCCAACCCGAACATGCCGGAAAACACGACGCCCATCACCGTGTCCTGTTTGACCCGGCTGTTGTGGCTCAGATAGCCGGTGGCCAGTGCACAGACCATGCCGGCCGCGAAGGCTCCGATAATCAGGGGGATGCCGATGATATAGGCCAGCACGATGCCCGGCAGCACGGCATGGCTGATGGCGTCGCCCATCAGCGCCCAGCCCTTGATGACAAGAAAACACGACAAAAGCGCCGTGGGCACCGCTACGATCAGCGAGATCAGAAACGCGTTCTGCATGAACGCGAACTGAAACGGCATCAAAAGGGTGTCGATATCCATCATGCGGCCTCACGCGTGGGGGCGTTGCGCAGCGCGTGGCGGGCCTTGCGCTTTGCGGCCAGCAACCCGTGTTTGGGGGCAAAGACGAAGGCCACAAGAAACAGCAGCGTTTGCAGGGTGACGATGATGCCCCCCGTCGCGCCGTCGAGGAAATAGCTGATATAGGCACCGAAAAACGACGTGCCCGCCCCGATGGCGACCGAGGCCATGATCAGGCGTGGAAAGCGGTCGCACAGCAGATAGGCGGTCGCTCCGGGGGTGACGACCATGGCGATCACAAGGAAGGCCCCCACGGTTTGCATCGCCGCCACCACCGAAGCCGACAGCAGAACGAAGAACACCGCCTTGAGAAGGCCGGGGCGCAAACCGATGGCGCGCGCGTGGTTCTCGTCAAAGAAGGTGACCATCAGATCCTTCCACTTGGCCAGCAGGATCACCAGCGAAACCGTGCCGATGATCGCCAGTTGCAGCGTGTCTTCGGGGGTGATGGCCAGAATGTTGCCCATGGTGATCGTCTGCACCGAAACCGACATGGGGTTGAGCGAGATCATGAACAGCCCCAGCCCGAAGAACGAGGTAAAGATCAGTCCGATGATCACATCGACCTTGAGGCCGGATCGCTCGGACAGGAACAGCATGCCCCCGGCCGCCAGACCACCGGCAATGAAGGCACCCAGCGCGAAGGGCAGGCCAAGGATATAGGCACCGGCCACGCCGGGAACCACCGAATGCGCCAGCGCATCGCCGATCAGAGACCAGCCCTTGAGCATCAGATAGGCCGACAGGAACGCACAGACCCCGCCGACAAGCGCCGAGACCCACATGGCATTCGTCATGTAGGCATATGAGAAGGGTTCGAGCAGGACGCTCATTCCTCACGCTCCGTGAGTTGGGTCTTGTCGCCATATTGGACAAAGGGGCGCTCATCATCGGTAAAGATGGTGATTGCGCGCGCATCTTCGTCGTCATGCAACGTGTCGCCGCCCAGGGTAAAGTGGCGCAGGACACCGCCAAAGGCCGTCTCGAGGTTCTCGCGGGTAAAGGTGTCTTCGGTCAGCCCATAGGCCAGCACCGTGCCCTTGACCAGAACGGTGCGGTCGCAGAATTCCGGCACCGATCCCAGGTTGTGGGTCGACACCAGCATCACCCGGCCCTCATCGCGCAGATCGCGCAACAGCTGCACGATCTGGTCTTCGGTTTTCACATCGACCCCGGTGAAGGGCTCATCCAGCAGGATCACCTGTCCGTCCTGCGCCAAGGCGCGGGCAAGAAACACGCGTTTGCGCTGACCGCCGGACAATTCTCCGATCTGGCGGTGGCGGAAATCCTGCATGTTGACGCGTTCAAGCGCCTGATCGACAGCGGCATGATCGCGCGCATGGGGGCGGCGCAAAAAACCCATATGGCCATAGCGCCCCATCATCACCACGTCTTCCACCAGCACCGGAAAGGCCCAGTCGACCTCTTCGGCTTGCGGGACATAGGCGACCAGATTGCGCTTGAGCGCTTCGGGCACGGACAGCCCCAGAATGCTGATGTTGCCATGCGCTGCAGGCACAAAGCCCATGATCGCCTTGAACAGGGTGGATTTGCCTGCCCCGTTCACTCCGACCAGCCCGGTGACGGTGCCGCGCGGGATCTCGAAGCTGGCATTCCACAGGGCCGTGTGCCCGTTGCGATAGGTCACGGTCACGTCGCGGGCACAGATGCCGCCTCCGGGGTCCGCTGCCTGGGCCGGTGTCAGCTTGGGTGCGGTGTCGAGCATTCCTTGCTCCTTAAGATGTTGCGCCGTGGCGCGGGGTCTTCAAACGGCAGGTCCCGCAGCGTGAGAAACACGCCGCGGGCCGCTTTTGTCAATCATCTCTGCGCGTTAGTTGGTGGCAGAGGTCAGTCCCGTCGCCACGGTCGTTGCCGTCACGCGCAACAGATCAAGATAGGTCGGCACCGGGCCGTCCGGCTCGGAGAGTGAATCCACGAACAACACGCCACCATAGGCCGCGCCGGTTTCACGCGCCACCTGTTCGGCCGGGGCCGAGCTGACCGTGCTTTCGCAGAACACCACTGGGATGTCATTGGCCCGCACGCCGTCAATCACGCTGCGCACCTGTTGCGGGGTGCCGGTCTGATCGGCGTTCATCGGCCAGAGATACAGCTCTTTCATCCCGAAATCGCGCGCGAGATAGCTGAATGCCCCTTCACAGGTGACAAGCCAGCGCCGGTCTTCGGGGATCTGGGCGATCGCGGCGCGCAGCGGCTCGATCGTGGCGCGCAGTTCATCCTTGTAGGCGGCGGCATTCGCGGCGTAGATCGCGGCGTTGTCCGGATCCTGTTCTGCGAAGGCGGTGGCGATGTTGTCGATATAGATCAAGGCGTTATCCAGACCCATCCAGGCGTGGGGGTTGGGTTTGCCCTTGTAGGAGCCCGACGAGATCGAGATCGGGTCGATCCCTTCCGAGACCGTGACGGATGGCACACCTTCAAGATTGGTCAGGAACTGTTCGAACCACAGCTCGAGGTTCATGCCGTTCCACAGGATCAGATCGGCATCCGATGCGCGCACGATGTCGCGCGGGGTGGGCTCATATCCGTGAATCTCGGCACCGGGTTTGGTGACCGACACAACCTCGGCGGCATCTCCGGCCACATTGGCCGCGATATCCGCAATGACGGTGAAGGTGGTAACGACCTTCATCTTGTCTTCGGCCAATGCCGGGCTGGCCATTGCAGCGGCCAGGGCGAGCGCCGAGGCCCATTTGGTCAAAGAGGTGAACACACCGAATCTCCATGTTGCTGAATGTTGAACAGATGTTATTGCAATTCATTCGCAACAGTCAATGTAAATGCGAATGAGTTGCATTTAATCCGGCGCCGGGTTCGATCAATTCGATGTGATTGCGTTTCCGCCTGATATATTATGTATAGGCATAAAGGCTGACCACAGGGCGCGGGCGCGAAGGGAAGAGACAGGGCGATGGCTCAGATCACATATCGTCAGATCAAGGCCGATGTGCGCGAGAAGGTGATGAACGGCACCTTTGGGCTGGGGCAGGAACTGCCCAAGGAACAGGATATCGCGCTGGATTACGGCTGTGCGCGCGCCACGGTAAACCGGGCGCTGCGCGAGCTGGCCGCCGAAGGCATTCTTGAGCGCAAGCGCAAATCCGGCACGCGGGTCCGGCAGGCTCCGATGCGCCAGGCGCGGTTTGATATCCCGCTGGTGCGGCGCGAGATCGAGGCGCTGGGCGAGCAATATCGCTATGAGCTGTTGTCGCGCGCGCAAACACTGGCACCCGGCTGGCTGTGTTCGCGCATGAAGCTTGGCGCAGCCGTTCCCGTACTGCATCTGCGCTGCCTGCATCATGCCGGGGACGCGCCCTATCAGCTTGAGGATCGCTGGATCAACCTGGTGACGCTGCCCGATGCGCGCACGGCGGATTTCACGACGGTTGGCCCGAATGAATGGCTGATTGCCAGGATCCCGTTTTCCGATGTCGAGATCAGTTTCTCGGCCACATCAGCCGATGCGCAGCTCTCGCGTGAGCTGTCCTGCGCGATCGGTGATCCCCTGTTTCAGGGCGAACGCTCCACCTGGTTCGAGGGCGCTCCGGTGACCTATGTGCGCATGGTGTTTCGCCGTGGCCACCGGATGACGACGCGGTATTAAAGACCTGCGCTAAAGACCTGCGCGCAATGTCCTGACGGCCCCCCTGTAGTCTTCGGTGATCTGATCGCGCGCGATATGCCTGCCCCCGGTGACAAGGTGGCGCCCGGCGGACCAGACATCGCTGACCATGGCGCTGTCGCCTGCAAATACAAAGGTATCCAGTGCCGTGTCCGGTGACAGGCCCTCCAGGTCGGGATGCCCGGTATCCAGCGCCAGCAGATCGGCCCATGCGCCCGGTTCGATCCGGCCCGCGCCGCGCCCGGCAGCCTGCGCGCCGCCGATGGCCGCATCCTCCAGCAAGCGCCGCCCGGTCGAGCGTGCGCGCGTGGCAAAAGCCGCCCGGCTATGGTCGCGCAGGCGCTGCGTGGTGTCGAGCTGGCGCAGCTCTTCGGCCAGCGAGATGCGGATATTGCTGTCCGACCCGATCGAGATCGCCCCCGCGTTCTCTACCCATCGGATGCCGTCAAAGATCCCGTCGCCCAGGCTGGCCTCGGTCAGCGGGCACAGGCCCGCAACGGCACCGGTGCGCGCAAGGGCGCTGGTTTCCTGCGCGGTCATCTGTGTACAGTGGATCAGGCACCACCGCCCGTTCAGATCAAGATTGTCCAGCGCCCAGTCAACCGGGCGCGCGCCCCAATGGGCCTGGACTTCATCGACCTCGGCCTTTTGTTCGGCAAGGTGCATGTGGATCGGCGCATCCGGTCTGAGGCCGGGCAGGGACTGCAGCGCCTCGCGGCTGACGGCGCGCAGCGAATGCGGGGCGGTGCCAAGCACGCTGTCGGGCGGCAGCTGCATCACCGCGCCTTCGGCACCGCTCAGCAGGGTGGCATAGCTGTCGGGCGTGTTGCCAAAGCGCTGCTGGCCGGGGCCAAGCGCGCGGCCATCGCATCCGCCAAACTGATAGAGCACCGGCAACAGGGTCAGGCCGATGCCGCTGGTTTCGGCTGCCGCGGCGATCCTCTCGGACATCTCGGCGGGGTTGCGATAGGGCGCGCCGCCGGCACGGTGGTGGAGATAGTGAAACTCCACCGATGCGCCAAAGCCTGCCTCGAGCATTTCCATCTGCACAAAGGCGGTGATGGCTTCGACCTGCTCTGGCGTCAGGTCGTTCAGGAAGCGGAACATCAGCTGGCGCCAGGTCCAGAAGCTGTCGCCCGCCTGCGGGCCGCGCTGTTCGGTCAGCCCGGCCATGGCGCGCTGAAAGGCGTGGCTGTGGCTGTTGGCCGGTGCCGGCAGCAGAAGATGCACGCGTTGACCCGTCGCAGGCTGATCGGGCGTGCAGGACAGGATTCTGCCCGCGTCGATCTCGACACGTACATCCGCAAGCCACTGGCCTGCAACCAACGCATGACGGGCCCAGAGAGTCTGCATGGGGTTCTCCATGTTGACAGATATTATGTGCAGACATAAACAGATTCCAATCCTTTGAATCAAGCGGGAATCGACCATGCTTCTGACACATGCGCGGCTGGCAAGTTTTGCGGGACCGGGCCGCTATGGCCTGATCGAGGACGCCGCCGTGGCGATCACGGGCGACCGGATCGTCTGGGCGGGGCCGATGTCGGACCTGCCCGAACAGCACAGGCGCGACGAAGCCCGGGATCTTCAAGGCCGCGTGGTCACGCCGGGGCTGGTGGATTGTCATACCCATCTGGTGTTCGGCGGAAACCGCGCGCAGGAATTCGAGATGCGCCTTGAAGGGGCAACCTATGAGGAAATCGCGCGCGCCGGTGGCGGCATCGTCTCGACCGTGGGGGCCACACGGGCGGCCTCGGCCGAGGGGCTTCTGGGCGATGCGCTCAGGCGCGTGGATGCGATGATCGCCGAGGGCGTCACCTCGATCGAAGTCAAATCCGGCTATGGGCTGGATACCGAGACCGAGCTGCGCATGCTGCGCGTCGCGCGCCAGATCGCCAGCCAGCGCGATGTCACGATCTGCACCAGTTTCCTGGGGGCCCATGCGGTGCCGCCCGAATACAGCGGCAACCCCGATGGCTATATCGACGAGGTCGCCATTCCCGCCCTGCGCGCCGCCCATGCCGAAGGGCTGGTGGATGCGGTGGACGGGTTCTGCGAGGGCATCGCCTTTGACACCGCGCAGATGACACGGGTCTTTGATGTGGCCCGGGAACTGGGCTTGCCGGTCAAACTGCATGCCGAGCAACTCAGCCATCTGGGTGGCACGGCCCTTGCGGCGCGCTTTGGGGCCCTGTCCGCCGATCACGTGGAATATGCCACGCCCGAAGATGCGCGCGCGCTGGCCGATGCCGGCTCGGTCGCGGTGCTGCTGCCCGGTGCCTTTTATACCCTGCACGAGACACAGATGCCACCGGTTCAGGCGTTTCGCGATCATGGGGTGGCAATGGCGCTGGCCACGGATTGCAATCCGGGCTCGTCGCCCATGGCGTCGCTTTTGCTGACGATGAACATGGGCTGCACCCTGTTTCGCCTGACCCCAGAAGAGGCGCTTGCGGGTGTGACCTGTCATGGCGCGGCGGCCTTGGGGTTGGCCGACAGGGGCCGGATCAAGCCCGGTCAGCGTGCGGATCTGGCGGTCTGGGATATCGAGCACCCGGCGGAACTGGCCTATCGCATCGGGTTCAACCCGCTGCATGCGCGGATTTTCGGAGGTCGCTCATGACGATAACCCTCACCCCGGGTGCCGCGTCGCTGGACGATCTTCATGCGATCTGGACCGGTCAGGATGCGGTGGTTCTGGATGCATCCGCAGAGGGTGCGATCAAGGCCGCCGCCGAATTGGTGGCGCAGGCCGCCGCAGGGGGCGCGGCGGTGTACGGCGTCAACACGGGTTTTGGCAAACTGGCCAGCGTCAAGATCGCCTCGGGCGATACCGAAACCCTGCAGCGCAATCTGATCCTGAGCCATTGTTGCGGCGTGGGCGAGCCGCTGGAACAGGCGACCACACGGTTGATGATGGCGCTCAAGCTGTTGTCGCTGGGGCGCGGGGCCAGCGGCGTGCGGCTGGCGACCGTGCGCCTGATCGAAGGGATGCTTGCAAAGGGCGTGCTGCCGGTCATCCCCGATCAGGGCTCGGTCGGGGCCTCGGGTGACCTGGCACCGCTGGCGCATATGGCCGCCGCGATGATCGGCGAGGGCGAGGCGATGTTCGAGGGCGCGCGCTGGCCTGCGGGCGAAGCTCTGGCGCGCGCCGGGCTCAGGCCGATCGTGCTGGGGCCCAAGGAAGGGCTGGCGCTGATCAACGGAACGCAGTTTTCGACGGCCTGCGCTCTGGTCGGGCTCTGGGGCGCGTGGTGCAATCTCGAGGCCGCGGTCGTGACCGGGGCCATGTCGACGGATGCGATCATGGGATCGACCGCACCGCTGGTGCCCGCGATCCATGCCCTGCGCGGCCATAAGGGTCAGATCGCCTTTGGTGCGGCGCAGCGCGCGCTTCTTGAGGGTTCGGCGATCCGCGAAAGTCACCGCGAAGGCGATACCCGCGTGCAGGACCCCTATTGCATCCGCTGTCAGCCTCAGGTGATGGGCGCGGTGATGGATCTTTTGCGCTTTGCCGGAGCGACGCTCGAGGTCGAGGCCAATGCGGTCACCGACAATCCGCTGGTTCTGGTGGATGAGGGCATCATCGTCTCGGGGGGCAATTTCCATGCCGAACCCGTGGGCTTTGCCGCCGATCAGATCGCGGTCGCGGTCTCCGAGATCGGCGCGATTGCCCAACGCCGGGTGGCGCTCATGGTGGATCCGACGTTGTCCTTTGACCTGCCGCCCTTCCTGACGCCGGATCCGGGACTGAATTCCGGGCTGATGATTGCCGAGGTGACCACGGCAGCCCTGATGAGCGAGAACAAGCATCTGGCCAATCCCTGCACCACGGATTCCACGCCGACCTCGGCCAATCAGGAGGATCACGTAAGCATGGCGGCTCATGCGGCGCGCCGGCTGGGGCGGATGAATCGCAACCTCAACACCATTCTCGGGGTCGAGGCGATGTGTGGAGCGCAGGGTATCGAGTTTCGCGCGCCGCTTCTGACCAGCGCGCCCCTGCAGGCGGCGGTTGCCCGGCTGCGCAGCGGTGTCGCGACCATCGGGCAGGATCGGTTCCTTGCCCCCGATATCGCGGTGGCGACGGGCATGATCGCGGATGGCTCTCTGGCCCGAGCCGCCGGGCTGGAGCTTGCGCTGTGATCGCGCCGGTCGAAGTCACTCGCGGGGACAGCCCGGTTGTTCTGGGCATGCCGCATACCGGCACATGGCTGCCCGAGGAGATCGCCGCGCGGCTGAATGCGCGCGGGCGCGAACTGGCGGATACGGATTGGCATATCGATCAGCTTTATGCCGGGCTCTTGGCAGGGGCGAGCACGGTGCGCGCCACGTTTCATCGCTATGTGATCGACGCGAACCGCGATCCGGGGGGCGAAAGCCTCTATCCGGGTCAGAACACCACGGGGCTTGTGCCGGTGACCGATTTTGACGGCCAGGCGATCTGGCAGGATCCGCCCTCGCAGCAGGATATCGCGGCGCGGTGCGCGGCGTTTCACGCCCCCTATCACGCCGCATTGGAGGGCGAGATGGCGCGGGTGGCGGATCTGCACGGCTTTGCGATCCTCTATGATTGCCATTCGATCCGGGGGGATATCCCGTTTCTCTTCGAGGGCCGCTTGCCTGATCTGAACATCGGAACCAACCTGTCGACCACCTGTGATCCTGCCATCGAGGCGCTGGTGCACACCCATTGCCGCGCCGCCACGGGGCTGTCGTCGGTTCTGAACGGGCGTTTCAAAGGCGGTTGGACCACGCGTCACTATGGCCGCCCCGATCAGGGCTGGCACGCGATCCAGATGGAGATTGCGCAGCGCGCCTATCTTTCCGCCGAAGCCGCGCCCTGGAGCTATGACACGGCCAAGGCTTCGCGCTTGCGCCAAACACTGAAAACCATCCTCACCGATCTTGCCCGATGGAGGCCCTGATGACCGATCCCCGCCACAACGCCCGCGATATCTATCCGCCCACCGGAACCGAGCTGAACACCAAAAGCTGGTCGACCGAGGCCCCCTTGCGGATGCTGATGAACAACCTGCATCCGGATGTGGCCGAGAACCCGCATGAGCTGGTGGTCTATGGCGGCATCGGGCGCGCGGCGCGCACCTGGGAGGATTTCGACCGCATCGTCGCCAGCCTCAAATCGCTGGAAGAAGACGAGACCCTGCTGGTGCAGTCGGGCAAACCCGTGGGCATCTTTCGCACCCATGAAAACGCGCCGCGTGTGCTGATCGCGAATTCCAACCTGGTGCCGCATTGGGCGACCTGGGACCATTTCTCCGAGCTCGATCGCAAGGGGCTGATGATGTATGGCCAGATGACCGCCGGATCCTGGATCTATATCGGCACGCAAGGCATCGTGCAGGGCACCTATGAGACCTTCGCGGAAGCCGGGCGCCAGCATTACGACGGCAACCTCACGGGCCGCTGGATCCTGACCGGAGGGCTTGGCGGCATGGGCGGCGCGCAGCCTCTTGCGGCGGTGTTTGCCGGGGCCTGCTGTCTGGCGGTGGAGTGCGACGAGACGCGGATCGATTTCCGCATCCGCACCCGGTATCTGGATGAAAAGGCCACCACGCTGGACGAGGCGCTGGACAAGATCGAGCGCTGGACCAAGGCGGGCGAGGCGAAATCCGTCGGGCTTCTGGGCAATGCCGCCGATATCTTCCCCGAGCTGGTGCGCCGTGGCATCCACCCCGATATCGTCACCGACCAGACCAGCGCCCATGACCCCGTGAACGGGTATCTGCCGCAGGGCTGGAGCGTGGGCGAATGGAAAGCCAGACGCGAAACCGATCCCAAGGCCGTGGAAAAGGCCGCGCGGGCCTCGATGAAGATCCATGTGGCCGCGATGGTGGATTTCTGGAACGCGGGCGTGCCGGTGCTGGATTACGGCAACAACATCCGGCAGGTCGCGCTTGAGGAGGGGCTGGAGAACGCCTTTGCCTTCCCCGGTTTCGTGCCCGCCTATATCAGGCCGCTGTTCTGCCGGGGCATCGGCCCGTTCCGCTGGTGTGCGCTGTCGGGTGATCCCGAAGATATCTACAAGACCGACGCCAAGATGAAGGAATTGTTCCCCGAGAACGCCCATCTGCATCAATGGCTGGATATGGCGCGCGACCGGATCGCCTTTCAGGGTCTGCCCGCGCGCATCTGCTGGATCGGCCTGGGGGATCGGCACCGCGCGGGGTTGGCCTTCAACGAAATGGTGCGCAACGGCGAGCTGAAAGCCCCCGTCGTGATCGGGCGCGATCATCTGGATTCCGGCTCGGTCGCGTCCCCAAATCGCGAGACCGAGGCGATGAAGGATGGCTCGGACGCGGTCAGCGACTGGCCCTTGCTGAACGCATTGCTGAACACCGCCAGCGGGGCCACATGGGTGTCGCTGCACCATGGCGGCGGCGTGGGCATGGGGTTCTCGCAGCATTCGGGCATGGTGATCCTGTGCGATGGCACCGAAGAGGCCGACAAACGGCTTGAGCGCGTGCTGTGGAACGATCCGGCCACCGGCGTCATGCGCCACGCCGACGCGGGCTATGAGATCGCCATCGACTGCGCGCGCGAGCACGGGTTGAACCTGCCCGGTATTCTCTAGGCCGCAGTCCGGGCGCACGGTGCTGTAAGGCGATGCAAACACTGTCTGCGCTATACCCTGTGGCGCAGCTGCACTCGGCCTGAGCGGATTAGCATCCCGGCGGGCCACGATCAGGACAGATGGTATCCCATCGCGCATTCCGCCCGCGTCCGGTTTGACACACCGGCGCGCGCCGCCATCGCTGTTTTAAAGCGGGCCCGCTCCCTGACGTTCCATATGTATGACACAGCGATCAGCCTGCCGGGACAGACCCGTTGCGGGCCGCCCGGCCTGTGACGGACCCGGCCCGGTCCGGCGACAACGCTGCCCCTTGCGCTTGCGTTCCCCGCTCCCCTAGCATGGGCCTTTCACAGCATCCCCAAAGGCAGGACAGACAATGATCGAACGGATCGACACAAGCGCTCGGATGAGCAAGATCGTCAAACATAACGGCGTCGCCTATCTCTGTGGCCAGGTCGGTGACGGAGACACCGTGGCCGAACAGACCCGGGACTGTCTGGCGCGTGTCGATGCCTTGCTGACCAAGGCCGGATCATCCCGCAAGCAGATGTTGCAGGCGGTGATCTGGCTGGCGGATATGGCCGATTTCGCTGAGATGAACGCGGTCTGGGATGCCTGGGTTCCCGAAGGCCACGCACCCGCGCGCGCCTGCGGCGAGGCGAAACTGGCGCGCGATGTGCTGCGCGTCGAGATCATCGTGACCGCCGCCTGTTGAGGCCCGGGGTCAGGTCCTTGCGCGGCCCCGCCAGCAGGTGATGCGGCGCGCGCAAGGACACTGCGCCGTGATCCTGTGGCCGGGCGCGCGTCGCTCTGTTCATGGGTGTAAAATCTAACAATCAACTGTTTGGCAAATTCACCTGAATGGGTTAGGTTTGCGCCCGGAGGAGTTGGTGCACCCGATATGGTGAGCGCATGGCGAAACCGCTGTTGTCCTCACCGCGACGGTGCGCCGGTTTTCCGCAATGCGCGCCTGGCCGATCTGCCCTTACGGCAGAGCTGGCGATGCGTTTGAACGGACAGAACAGAAAGCAGACCGACATGACCGACAGGCTTGATGACCCGCAGGTATATCTGCCCGACCTCTTTGCGACCCATGCGCGGCATTATCCCAACAAGGATGCCATCCTGTGCGGCGATCGGCGCCAGAGCTGGGGCGGTTTCGTAAGCAATATCAACCGGGTGGCCAACCATCTGATCGCCGCTGGTATCGGCAAGGGCGACAGGGTCGCGGTTCTGATGGGCAATTCGCCCGAGATGCTGGAATGCCTGTTCGGTGCCGTGCGCGCGGGGGCCTGTGTCGTGCCCTTGTCCGGGCTGCTCACGCAGGAACAGCTTGAAAGCCTGCTTACCGATTGCGATGCGGTTGCCGCCTTTGTCTCGGAAGAATTTCGCGACAAGGTCGCCCCGCTCAAGGCGGGCCTGAGCGGCATTCACACATGGGTGTCCTTCGGGTTTCAGCAACAGGGCTGGACCAGCCTTGCCGCGATCCATGCCGATGCGCCCGATACGATGCCCGATGTGCGCCATGCGCTGACGGATGCCTTCAACATCATCTATTCCTCGGGAACCACGGGGTTGCCCAAGGGCATCGTGCAGACCCATCGTGCGCGTCTGCACTGGGCCTTCTCGAATGCGGTCGAGATGGGGTTTTCCTCAAGCAGCCGCGCGCTCACCACCACGCCGCTTTATTCCAATGGCACATGGCTGATGATGTTGCCGATCCTGTTCGCGGGCGGGACGTTGCATGTGATGCCCGCCTTTGATGCCGCCGCCTTTCTCGAGACGGTCGAGCGCGAAAAGATCACCCATACCTTCATGGTGCCTGCGCAATATCTGATGGTGCTGGAGCGCCCGGAACTGGACCGGGCCGACCTGAGCAGCCTGCGCACGGTTCTGTCGGCCGGATCGCCCCTGCGCCGCGATACCAAGCGCGAGGTCATCTCGCGCATCTCGCCGGGCCTGTTCGAGCTTTATGGCTATTCCGAAGGCTTTGCCAGCATGCTCAAGCCGCATCAGCACGAAGAGAAATTCGACACGGTCGGCACGCCGGTTCTGGGCTTCGAGGTGCGCATTCTGGATGATGACGGCAATGAAATGCCCCCCGGAGAACCGGGCGAAATCGCCGGCTACGGTGCGGGGATCATGCTGGAGTACAACAAGCGCGAGGCCCAGACCGCCGAGTTGATCTGGCGTGATGAACGCGGGCGGACCTTCATCCGCTCGGGCGATATCGGGGTGATGGACGAAGACGGGTTCCTCAGGATCGTGGATCGCAAGAAAGACATGATCATTTCGGGCGGCTTCAACGTGTTTCCCACGGACGTCGAAGCCATCGTGGGCACCCATCCGGATGTGATGGATGTCACCGTCATTGGCGTGCCCCATCCCAAATGGGGGGAAAGCTGTCTGGCGCTGGTGATCCCGGCCTCGGGCGCGGTGGCCGATCCCGATCAGATCATGGCCTGGGCCAATGAGCGGCTGGCCAAGACCCAGCGCCTTGTCGGCGTGGAACTGCGCAAAGAGTTTCCGCGCAACGCGCTGGGCAAGGTTCTCAAGAAGGAATTGCGGGCCCCCTACTGGAGCGAAGTCGCAAGCTGAACCCGCGCGCGGCGTCAGGGCGATCCGTTGCCTGTGCCAAAGCGGATCGAGGCGACGAAGGCCTTGGCGATCTCCTGCGCGCTGGTGCCCTCTTTGGGGCTGTACCAGACCGGCACCCAGTTCAGCGCGCCCAGAAGTTGCAGACGCAGCAACCCACGATGCGTGCCCTCGGGCAGGTCCAGCGCGTCGAACACATCCTTGAAGATCGCCTCATAGGCGTTGCGATGCACCTTGAGCTGGGCATTGAGATCCTCACGCCCCGCCGCGAAGTTCGGCGAGATGATCGACACCAGATTGCCGGTTTCCAAAAGCCCTTCCAGATGGGCCACAGCGGCGCGTTCGACACGGTCCCAGGGGGAGTCAGCGGCCTCTACCGCCGTTCTCACGCGATTGATCATATCGGTGACCACGCGCTCATGTATGGCCAGAAGCATGTCTTCCTTGGAAGGAAAATGATAGTAAAGAGAGCCCGGTAGCATATCGACAGCTGCCGCGATATCGCGCATGGACGTGCCATCAAAGCCGTTGCGCGCGATCAGGTCCGCCGCTTTCAGCAAGACCGCCTCGCGTTTGTTGCGCCGGCGCGGCTTGGCGGTGGGTGTATCCGGGTCTTCGCCCGGGTCGGTCTGTGGGTTTCGGGCAGATCGCGGTGCCACTGTCTGTCTCTCTCTGTCGCGCCCTCAGGGCTGGCCTGACCGCCATTCTACCGATTGTTTGTTTGAATATCGACCGTGAAATACCTAAGCTGACCGAACGTGCTGGGAGGTATCGAAATGGGCGCTGGTCAGGCCGAACTCAAGATCGACGGAGCGATTGCGCAGATTGTTTTTTCCAACCCTGATCAGGGGTTTATGGATCAGGCGATGGAGGCGCAATTGCTGGATGCGGTCACGCGGGTGGATGCGGATCCCGATGTGCGGGTCTGTGTGCTGATGGGCGCGCAGCCCGGTGTGTTCATCCGCCATTATGATCTCAAGGTGCTTGCCCCTCAGGCGGCCTCCATGGCCGGGCGCGGTCTGGAATTTTCGATGGAGCGGCCCGTGCGCGAAGGCCCGATCCATGTTGCCTTGCGCAGGATCGAGGCCAGCAGCACGCTGTTCATTGCCGCCCTGAACGGCAGCGCCATGGGCGGCGGGTTCGAGCTGGCCATTGCCTGTGATCTGCGTCTGGTCGAAGAGGGTGATTTCGAATTCGGCCTGCCGGAAATCAACCTCGGGATCCTGCCCGGTGCCGGTGGCACACAGCGTCTGCCGCATCTGATCGGACAGTCGCGCGCGTTGCAGATGACCCTGACGGGTGACACGCTGGGCCCGGCCGGGATGGTGCAATGGGGTCTGGCGATGGCCTGCGTGGGCGATGTGCGCGCCGAGGCGATGGCGCTGGCGCGGCGGATGGCGGGCAAGCCCGCGCGCGCGGCCTCGCATATCAAGGCGCTGGTTCGCGGGGCGCACAGCTGTGATGACGACGGCTTCGCGCGGGAGCGCACGCTGTTTTGCGATCTGATGGTGCAGCCCGATGCGGTGCGTCTGCTGGCGCAAGGCGCCGCAGGCCAGCGCCGGATCACCGACGAGCCCTGAATGCTCAGCCTGCGCCGGGCGCCTCCAGCAGGATGACGGAACAGGCGGCCTCGTCAAAGCCGATCACCCCGCCACCATTTTCGGCCATGGCGATGCGCGCCTTGTCGGTTTGACGCTCTGCGGCTTCGCGGCGCAGTTGCAGCGTCAGCTCGTGGATCATCGACAGGCCCGTGGCACCAACCGGGTGGCCCTTTGAGACCAGCCCGCCCGACAGGTTCACCGGCAACGCCCCGCCCAGCCGCGTCGCGCCGCGTTCCACCATCGGCCCGCCCTTGCCGTCCTCGGCAAAGCCCAGCATTTCCAGTTGGAAAATCTCGCAGAACGAGGTGGCGTCATGCACTTCCAGAAGGTCGATGTCGCCCGGCGTCAGACCTGATTTCGCATAGGCTTTCTGCGCGGCCACGCGGCTGAGGCTGGGTTCTGCCGGGTCGCGGTACTTGCCCCCGGTCAGCACCGAACCGCGCACTTTGACGGCCCGTTTGCGGATCTGTTCGGGCTGGCGCATCAGCGCGTCTTCCGAGACCAGAATGGCGGCGGCTGCGCCATCGCCGATGGGGGCGGCCATGGAGCGGGTGATCGGATAAGAGACCTCGCGGTCTGTCAGAGCGGCTTCTACCGAGACTTCGAAGCGGTATTGCGCCTTGGGGTTCATCGAGCCATGCCAGTGGTTCTTGGAGGCGGCAATGGCGATCTGTTCCTGCGTTGTGCCCCAGCGCTTCATGTGCCAGGCGGCCTGCATGGCATAGGTGTCCATGAACACGGTGCCGCCACTGGCGTTGGGATCAAAGGGCTTGCCTGCTTCGATGCCCCGCTGGCGATAGTACTCGTGCCATTCCTGCGCATCGAGCTGGTCGATGCCACCCTCGAAGATCTCCATCGTGGCGGCGGCGTCGCCCTGAACGAAGGTTTTCTCGACGCCGATGGCCAGCGAAACCTCCATGTCGCCCGAGGCCACATCCTTCCATGCCCCGTGAAAGGCCATGGAGGCGGTGGCGCAGCCGCCTTCGACATTGATCATCGGCACGCGTTCGGGAAACAGCCCCTGGCGGACAAGGGGGGTAAAACAGACCTGACCGCGGATGTTGCGCTGACCAAAGGTGCCCATGCCGCAGTTGCCGAACCAGGCCTGTTCGATGGCGTCGCCGTTTTCCCATCCGGCGTCGCCAAGCACATCAAGATAGGCTTCGCGGGTCAGGTCCTTGAAGCTGTCGCCGGGGCGTTTGCCAAAGGCCGTGCAGGATGTGGCAAGGACATAGACGTTACGCATCTGGCTCTCCTGTCAGGATGATCTTGCCGTTGCGCCCGGCGCGCGCGGCATGGGCGACCGCCTCCTTGATGCGGCTCAGGGGATAGCGCGCATCCACATCCGTGTGGATCACGCCCTCGGCCAGTTTCTCGCCAAGGAAGGCATGCAGGTCTTTCATCTGCTGCGGGGTCGCGCTCTGGTACCATTCGGCTAGCCAGAACCCGCGAAGCTTTATGCCGCGAAACACCAGATCGCGCGCCGCGACGCTGTTTTCATCCCCGGAAAGCAGGCCATAGACGGCCACGGTCCCGCCATCTGCAAGGGCGGCTGCAAGCTGGCCGGTGGCCCTGCCGCCCACGGCGTCCAGAGCCAGACGCGGCGGCGTTGGGGCGGCATCGCGGATCGCGGCGGTCAGATCGATCGTGCCGTCATCCACGATGACGACATCCGCGCCATCCGCTTCCAGCGCAGCCTTGACGTCAGCGCGGCGCACGATGTTGACCGTATGCAGACCCATCTCGCGGGCAAAGCGGATCACCATGCGCCCGACATTGGAATTCGCGGCGTTCTGCACAATCCAGTCGCCGTCATGCAGATCGATCAGATCGCCAAGCATCAGATGGGCCGTGCCCGGATTGGCGCGCATCATCGCCGCCTGTTCGGGGTCTGCGCCGGGCGGGGCCTTGGGGGCCAGACGTTCGTTCACCACCACCGTATCGGCCCAGAGACTGCCGCCCACCGGCAGGACCGCGTCCCCGACGCTCAGATGGGAGACACCTTCGCCAACCGCATCGACAATGCCATAGGCCCCGACACCGGGGGTTGCGGGCAGGGTGATCGGCGCGGCGCCATAACGGCCTTCGATCGACAACAGATCGGCGGGATTGATGGTCATCACCTTGTTGCGGATGCGCACCTGCCCAAAGCCGGGCAGAGGGTCGGCCTCGTCGATCAGTTCGATCACCTCCTGAGGGGATCCATGGCGGCGGAAGATGGCTCGTTTCATCGCAGGCTCTCCATTCGGGTCATCGGGATTTCAGCCCTTGAGGCGGACGGGCAGGCGGCGCGTGCCACGCGGCACCATCGCATCCAGCCATTCGGGCGCTTCATCCGGGTTCAGGCACATATCCGGAAAGCGGTTCAGCAGGGCCTTGACCGCGATCCGCCCTTCTTCGCGGGCAAGCTTGGCCCCAAGACACAGATGAATGCCCTGGCCAAAGGTCAGATGGCGGTTCTGTTTGCGCAGAATGTCGAAACTGTCGGGTTTCTCGAAGATGCGCGGGTCGCGATTGGCCGAGTTCACCATGACAAAGACCCGCTCTCCCTCGCGCAGGGTCTTGCCGTGCAGCTCATGATCCTGCGCCACCACGCGCACCAGCGCATTGGTCGGGCCGTCAAAGCGCATCACCTCTTCGATGGCGCTGTCGATCAGGTCGGGTTCGGCGCGCAGCCGGGCCAGCTGCTCGGGATGGCGCAGCAGCAGCAATGTCGCATTGCCGATCAGATTGGTTGTCGTCTCGTGCCCGGCAAACAGCACCAGGATGCAGGTCGCCACCAGCTCGTCATCCGACAGCCTGTCGCCCTCATCGCGCGCATTGATCAGATCCGTCAGGAATCCGGGCCGGGGATTGGCCGCGCGCTCGGTGATCAGCTGGCGGAAATAGGCCGACATCTTCTGGCAGCCGCGCGCCGCGCGCTCGTATTTGTCGCCCGAATTGCGCGCGCCGCCGATAAAGACGGCCATATCATCGGACCATTCCTTGAACTCATCCAGCATGTCGCGCGGCACATCCAGCAGGTCCATGATGACAAAGGCCGGCAATTGCAGCGCGAATTCCTTGATCAGGTCGATGTCGTTCCTGCCCTGAGCCTGCAGCCGGTCCAGCAGCATCTCGGTGATGTCCACCACGTTTGGGCGCATCGCTTCGATGGCCGAGGCGGTGAAGGCATGGCGCATGATCCGGCGCAGGCGGGTGTGATCGGGCGGGTCGCGAAAGGCCAGCCAGAGATTGAGATAGTGGATGATATCCTTGAGCAATGCGGCCTCTTTCGGAGGCAGCGCGGAATAGAACTGCACCAGCCGATTGACCGACAGCTGATCAGACAGCAGCAGATCACGCACATCGGTATATCGTGTGATGATCCAGGATTTGACCGACGGGCTCCAGTGGACGGGATCTTCCTCGCGCAGGCGGGCATAGACCGGAAACGGATTGGCCATAACGCCCGGATCGGACGGATCATAGACAAGATCTGGGGCAGTGTGTGCTGCCATCACGGGAGGCTCCTTGCTCAGGATATTAGGATGATCACCAAACGTTCGTTTGTTTTGTACCGTCAAGTGGTGCTAAATACAAGTGGCGCGGCACAGCGGATCGGCTGATGCTGATGCGCGTCACAGGCCTTGGCAGGTTGAACGTTTCCGCGCCACACCGTAAGCCAGTCGGGGACAAACCGCAGGGCATGGCACGGGCCAGTCTTGCGGTAGCGAAAGAACCAGGAGAGGGCAAGACAATGAAGATCGAAGGACAGGCGGCAATCGTCACGGGAGGGGCCTCGGGCCTTGGTGGTGCAACGGCGGATCGGCTGGCTGGTGCCGGTGCGAAAGTTGCGATTTTTGATCTGAACGAAGATCGGGGCCGGGCCAAGGCAGACGCCATCGGCGGCACCTTCCTGAAGGTCGATGTCACCAATGAAGCCGATGTCGAAGCGGCAATTGCCGAGGCCGAGGGCCTGCATGGCAAGGCCCGCATTCTGGTCAACTGCGCCGGTATCGGCCCGCCGGCCAAGGTGATTGACCGCGACGGCAACCCGACGCCGCTGGCCGGGTTCGCCACTGTCGTCAACATCAACCTGCTTGGTTCTTTCAACGTCTTGTCGAAATTCGCCGCAGCCCTGCACAGGGCCGATCCCGTCGGCGAAGAGCGCGGCGTCATCATCAACACGGCGTCGGTTGCCGCCTTTGACGGGCAGATCGGGCAGGCGGCCTATGCCGCCTCCAAGGGTGGGGTCGTGGGCATGACCTTGCCGATCGCGCGCGAACTGGCACGCTATGGCATCCGCGTGATGACCATCGCGCCGGGCCTGTTCCTGACGCCGTTGCTGGAAACGCTGTCGGAAGAAATCCGCGCCTCGCTGGGCGCGCAGGTGCCCTTCCCCAGCCGCCTTGGCGATCCGTCCGAATTCGGCCAGCTGGTGGCGTCGATTGTCGAGAACCCGATGCTGAATGGCGAGACGATCCGCCTGGATGGCGCGATCCGGATGGCCCCCAAATGAGCAGTCTTCTGGACAACTCGGGCATGTCCGAGCGCGCGATCGAGATCGCGGGACGGGTCGAGCGCTTTGTGCGCGAGACCGTCATTCCCTTTGAGCGTGATCCGCGCCTTGGGCCCCATGGCCCCGAAGAAAGCCTTGTGATCGAGCTCAAGGAACTGGGGCGCAAGGCCGGAGTGCTTAGCCCGCATATCCTTGAGGGCGGCGATCACCTCACCCAGCGCGAGACCGCCGCCGTGCTGATCCGCTCGGGCCTGTCCCCGCTGGGGCCGATTGCCTGCAACACCGCCGCGCCCGATGAGGGCAACATGTTCCTGATCGGCAAGGTCGGCTCGGCGGAAATGAAAGAGCGGTTCCTGGCCCCGATGGTTCAGGGTCGCAAACGCTCGGCGTTTTTCATGACCGAACCGGCCGAAGACGGCGGGGCGGGATCTGATCCCATGATGATGCTGTCCACCTGCGAGCAGGACGGCAATCATTGGGTGATCAACGGGCGCAAGGCCTATATCACCGGCGCGGATGGGGCCGGTGTCGGGATCATCATGGCGAAATCCGGCGACGGGGCCTGCATGTTCCTTGTCGATCTGCCCGATCCTGCGATCCGCATCGAACGGGTAATGGACACGATCGACAGCTCGATGCCCGGTGGCCATGCGGTGGTGACGATCGACAACCTGCGCGTGCCTGCGGATCAGATGCTGGGCCAACCCGGCGAAGGGTTCAAATACGCGCAGGTCCGGCTTGCACCCGCGCGCCTGTCTCACTGCATGCGCTGGCTGGGGGCCTGTCTGCGCGCCAATGAGATCGCCACCGATTACGCCAATCGCCGGATGGCCTTTGGCAAGAAGCTGATTGATCACGAAGGTGTCGGCTTCATGCTGGCCGAGAACCGGATCGATCTCAAACAGGCCGAGCTGATGACCTATTGGTGTGCCGATGTGCTGGACACGGGGGCCTATGGGACCACCGAAAGTTCGATGACCAAGGTGGCGGTCTCGGAAGCGCTGATGCGGATCGCGGATCGCTCGGTGCAATGCATGGGTGGTCAGGGTGTGACCGCCGACACGATCGTCGAGCAGGTGTTTCGCGAGATTCGCGCCTTCCGGATCTATGACGGACCCACCGAAGTGCACAAATGGAGCCTGGCCAAGAAGATCAAGCGCGACTGGGAGCGCAGCCAATAGGCACATCCGCCGCGGGCGCGCCGGAATATCCCGCCCGCGGCACCGTTTCGCAAGGCTTGCGCTGTAAGTCGGCGTGTTCCAGTGTAGCTTTGGCTGGCCGGTGCTCCGGTCATGTCTGATGAAAAGGAACCGCCATGCGCCCCGTTACTCTTGCTGCAACCCAGATGAGCTGCAGTTGGGATGTTGATGAAAACATCGCCACTGCCGAAGCCATGGTGCGCGAGGCCGCCGAACAGGGCGCGCAGATGATCCTGCTGCAGGAGCTGTTCGAGACGCCCTATTTCTGCCTGACCGAGGATTACGCCCATCTGGAACTGGCCAAACCGATGGAGCACAGCCGCGTCGTGTCGCATTTCAGCGCCCTGGCGGGCGAGTTGGGCGTGGTGCTGCCGGTGTCCTATTACGAAGAGGCCGGTCTGGCGCGGTTCAATTCTCTTGAGATATTCGACGCCGACGGCAGCCATCTGGGCAAGTACAGAAAGACCCATATCCCGCAGTTCCCGGGCTATGAGGAGAAATTCTATTTCTCGCCGGGCGATACCGGGTTTCAGGTCGTGCAGACCCGCTTTGGCAAGCTGGGATGCGGGATCTGCTGGGATCAGTGGTTCCCTGAAACCGCGCGATCCCTGGCCCTGAAGGGGGCCGAAGTGCTGATGTTTCCCACGGCAATCGGGTCCGAGCCCGCATATCCCGATCTGGACAGTGCCGCGCATTGGCGCATGACGATGCAGGGCCATTCGGCGGCAAATATCATGCCGCTGGTGGCCTCGAACCGGATCGGCCACGAAGCGCAATCCAATATCGGGATGGATTTCTATGGCACGTCCTTCATCACCGGCTACACCGGCGAGATCCTCGCCGAAGCGGATCGCCAGACCCGGACCGTTCTGACGGCCACCGTGGATCTGGATGAAGCGGCCGCCTATCGGCGCAACTGGGGCGTGTTCCGAGATCGCCGCCCCGAGACCTATGGCACGGTTGCCACGCTGGACGGACGACGCGCGGCAGGCTGATGGTGCGGTCCACACATAGAGACTGAGGCACCAGAGGCCGATTTACACAGTGACACCAGAACAGATCAGAGGTTCTCCCATGTCTACCCCCCTCCAAGACGGTTTTTCCATGCCCGCCGAATGGGCCCCGCATCTGCGCAGCTGGATGATGTGGCCCTGCCGGGACGAGGTCTGGGACGACATGGACGAGACCCGCGCCAACTATGCCGCCGTGGCCCATGCGATCCGCCAGTTCGAGCCGCTGACCATGGTGGTGCGCCCCCAGGATCAGGCCGATGCCGCGAATCTGCTGGGCCGGGACATCGAACTGCTGGTCAGCGATATCGACGACAGCTGGTGCCGGGATGCGGGTCCGTGTTTCCTGAAACATCAAAGCGGCGCGCGGGCAGGTGTCTCCTTCACGTTCAATGCATGGGGCGGAAAATACAGCCCCTATGATGCCGATAACGCCATTGCCGACACGATCCTGCGGGCGGCCGGTGTGCCGGGATATGCCTCGTCGCTGATCGCCGAGGGCGGCGGGATCAGCGTGGATGGCGAGGGCACGCTGCTGACCACGCTGAGCTGTTTTCCCAACGCCAACCGCAATCCCGACTGGTCGGTGCCCCGGATCGAGGAAGAGCTGAAACAGATGCTGGGGGTTCAGAAGGTCATCTGGCTGCCCGGCAATGTCGACGAGACCGAGACCGATGGCCATGTGGATGGCATTGCGACCTTCGTGGCACCCGGCGTGGTGCTGATGGAGGGCACCGGATCGCCGGGCCACCCCTATAACCCGGCCAATCAGGCCAATCTGGATGCCATGCAGGGCCAGACCGACGCCAAGGGCCGCCCGATCCGCATCCACACCGTGCCTTTCGCGGAAAACACCGGGCGCGACGACGAGCTGTTTTGCGAATCCTACGTCAATTCCTACATCGTGAACGGCGGCGTGATCATGCCCTCCTACGGGATTCGCGAAGACGCGGTGGTGCGCGAAGTGCTGCAGGATCTGTTTGCCGACCGCGAGATCGCCATGGTCGATATCTCGCGCATCGCCACGGGCGGCGGCGGCATCCACTGCATCACCCAGCAAGAGCCCGCCTGACCGGGGCGGCAAAGCCCGGCATCGTCACGGCGCAAACTGCCTGTCGAACATCACCAGCGACCTTGGCCTTCGGGGCGTCAGGCGGGGCGGGGCGCAGAAATGGAAATGGTGCTGCTGGAGAGAGAAAGTTTGAACTCTCTCTTCGACACTCTTGAGGAATGGGAACGCCATCTCGCACAACATCATCAAAGCCTCTCGACACGCTGGATGAAGCTGCCTTTTGCTCGAGTTATGCCCGAAAGTTGGTGATGGTCTGAAGTAGGCGGCATATCATGGCGGTGTTGAAGACGCCGTCGTTCTCAAAGAGAAAGGATATGCCACCATGACGGCGGGCATCCCGACAGTCGCCGTTGCTGAACAGGCTGGTACCTCGGTCGCGATGATTGAACAGACCTATGCACAATTCATGTCGAAGGACCGCAAGAAATGGTTCGCGTAAAAACTGCCGAAGAACAGCGCATGGACGACCTGCTGGTCGAGGAATGGCGCATGGAAGAACTGAGGTTCGAGGAAATGGGCGAGCACGCCAACCCGTTGGATTATGAGGCTGATCGGTGTGATAGCGACCTGCTCGCCGCACTGGATATGTCGCAGCAGCAGATGGCAGCGAAGCGACCGCGTCGTCGCCATCCCGAGAAGGATCGGGCGATGGAAATGCTGGCCGACTATTTCCGGCGGAATCCCGAGGCGAGCATCAGAAGTGCTGCCGGCTGGGCTGCGAGCCGATTGACCAATCCACCCTCCATGTCGAACC
>NZ_JBASXK010000027.1:0-10557 GCF_049276915.1 Aestuariivita sp.
GCCTGGGCCGTCACGGGGCGGCCTGCGGCGCGGGTTGCAGCCAGGTCGCGCGCGGCCATGGCCAGCGCATCATCGCGCGCACTGATCGCGACGCCGCCCAGAAATTGCGCGGCATAGTCCAGCATCTTGCCATCGCCCGCATCGGTCAGCACTTCGGCGGCATGGGCCATGTCATCGCGAAAGGCCATCGGATCGGGATCGATCACATCCTCGACCAGATGGCGCGGGCCGGGGGGCTGCCTGTCGGCGGGAAGATGCGACAGGATCGCCGTCTGGAAGGTGGCCAGCGAATGGATCGGTTTTGCCAGGAACGCATCGGCACCGGCGCTGAGCGCGGCATCGGCCTTGCCGTCATCGCCCGAGCTGGCCAGCAACACGCCGATACGCGGGATTGCCGTGCTGAGATCCGCGATCAGATCGAGACCGGAGCCATCGGGCAACCCCAGATCGACGACCACCGCCGAGGGGCGATAGACCTGAAGATGGCGGCGCGCGGCGCGCAGGCTGTCGGCACGGCGGATGCGCGCGCCACTGCGCAGGCACAACAGGCGCATCGCCTCGGAGGCATAGCGGCTGTCTTCGACCACAAGCACGGTCAACCCCAACAGGGGCCGCGCAGCGGTGGGTTGGCGCAACGTGGCGGCGAAGGGGTCCGAATCGTCCATGTCAGGCTCCTGTGCTGAGATCTTCCAAATCTTGCGCAATTTCGGCTAACAGGAGGTTAACGCAGCCTGCGACCCTTGCCCTGCGCGCCCGGAATCCGCATAACCGGCACACCCTCAGGATCCAAGGAGTTCTGCCATGATCGGTCGTCTCAACCATGTCGCCATTGCCGTGCCCGATCTCGAAGCGGCGGCGGATCAGTATCGCACCGCTTTGGGTGCCACTGTCGGCGCGCCGCAGGATGAGCCGGATCACGGGGTGACGGTGATCTTCATCGAACTGCCCAATACCAAGATCGAATTGCTCTATCCGCTGGGCGAGGACAGCCCGATCAACGGGTTTCTGGAAAAGAACCCGTCGGGCGGCATTCACCATGTCTGCTATGAGGTGGATGACATCCTGGCGGCCCGTGATCATCTCAAGGCGACCGGCGCGCGTGTGCTGGGCAGCGGCGAGCCCAAGATCGGTGCTCATGGCAAACCGGTGCTGTTCCTGCATCCCAAGGATTTCAACGGCTGTCTGGTCGAGTTGGAACAGGTCTGAGCGCGGCGCTGCATTGACGCAGCCCCTTGCCTGCGCGCCAGGCGGTCTTAGGTAACGCGAAACACAACCCTTCGGAGGTTTGGATGGGTATCACCTCGGCGCTCGTGCTTTATGCCGTGATCTGGTTCATGACCTTTCTGGTCGTTCTGCCCATCCGGGTTCAGACACAGGGAGACCTGAACGAGATCGTTCCGGGCACCCATGCGGGCGCGCCCGAGCATCATCACCTGAAGAAAAAGGCCTGGATCACCACCGGCGTCGCCTTCGGTCTTTGGCTTGTCACCTCGGGTATCATCCTGTCGGGATGGATCTCGGTGGATGATTTCGATCTCTTCCATCGCACATTCGGCCACGGCTGAGGCTTTGGCGTTGCGCGGATAGGCCTGCAGGGGGCGGTCTGCGCTCTGGTCAGTCCTGTCGTTCCAGGCGATGGAAGATATGGGTGAAGGTGGCCGCTCCGATAATCGGGATCAGCAGGTTCAGCAGCGGAATCGACAGGGGCACGGCCATGAGCGCGCCGGCCAGCCAGATCGTTCCCGAATAGGTCTTGCGCAGCTCTTTTGCCCGCGCGCGCCCGACGCGCCGGATGGCTGCCAGCGTGAAATACTCCCGGCCAAGCAGGAAGCCGTTCAGCCCCCAGAAAATGAACAGCGCGGCCGGCGCAAAGAGCACATAGAGAAAGATTGCCAGAACATTTGCCGCCACCAGAACACCGAGGAAATTGACCGTATCACGCAGCGCGTCCCCAAAGGGCACAGGCATTGGGCTGGGCAGGCCGGGGTAATGCACCGCCTCGACCGCGTCTGCCACGGTATCGAGAAACATCGAGGTGATCGCCGAGGCGACCGGCATCATCAAGAACACGGACAGCACCAGCATCACCAGCACGGATGACACGCTGAGCACATCGTCAAGCCAGGTGACCTGGCCGATCAGCGGCAGGCCGACCTCGTCCGTGACCAGCATCTGCACCAGAGCCAGCAGACCCGCCGTCGCCGCCACAAGCAGCGCCAGCGTCAGCGCGATGCCAAGCAGCAGCACGCGGCGAAAGCGACGATCCCCCATCTGGCCGAGGGCGGCAAAGAACGAGGAGAAGACTACTGAGATACCCATTCGGTGATCGCCTCCAGATCCGGGCGCGGCCGCTCGGGCGGTGCGTTGGTTTCCGTGCCGATATGGATGATCCCGGCGATGCGTTCCTGTGCTGAAAGACCAAAGCCCCGGGCGCGGAACTCGGGATCATGCGAGGGCCAGCCCGACAGCCAGTTCGCGCCCCAGCCTGCCGCCAGGGCCGCGTTCAGCAGCGCAAGACAGACCGCACCGGCGGAATAGGTCTGTTCCAGTGGCGGGATTTTATCGGAAGGCTTGGGGCTTTCGACCACCACAACCGCAAGATTGCCCATGTCGAACTGCGCGCGGGCCTTGGTGATGTCTTCTTCGGTCTTTCCAAGGGCTGCGCCACGGGTGGCAACAAGATCAGAGAGCCGCGCAAAGCTGGCCCCTTCCAGCACGATGAAACGCCAGGGTTCCAGCTTGCCGTGATCGGGTGTGCGTGCGGCAGCCGTCAGCAGAACCTGCAGCGTGTCGCGATCCGGGATCGGGGTTTGCAGGGTTTTGGCAGGGCGCGAGCGACGCGTCAGGAGGAAATTCAGCGCGGCCTGATTTTTATCCGGCATATGTGAAGCCTTTTTACATTCGGTCTGTTGCTATCTCGGTGATTGTGGCCCGGTTTTCAAGAGCGATGCGGCATTTGCGGCCTGCGTCTTTGCTGCAGCGACCCGAGGTGCCACGGGCACCGCGTCATTCAAGGGCTCGGGCAAGATCGGCGACCTCGCGTTTGAGGAATTCGGCAAACCGGCCATTTGGCTGGCGCGCGGTGAGGTTTTTCTCCAGCGGGTCGGGTGCCGTGATCGTGCTGCCGGCCAGCGTTGCGATGGTGGCATGGCCGCAGAAGGGGACATAGACCTCGGAATAGCCGCCCTCGTGCACCAAGACGAGCTTGCCGTCACAAAGGGCATCGGCGGTTTCCTTGATCTGGCGGGTCAGCATGGCAAAGCCATTGGCGGTCAGCGACATGCGCGCCAGCGGATCGACCGCCGAGGCGTCAAACCCGCAGGCCACGATGATCATGTCGGGTCGGAACCGCTCAAGCGCCGGGCGCACGATCTGTTCCATGACATCGGCGTAGGTCGCGTCTCCGGCTCCGGCTGGCAGGGGGATGTTCATGTTGTATCCCGTGCCCGGTCCCGTGCCGCGATCTGTGACCGCTCCGGTGTCGATGGGATAGTTGCCGTCCTGATGGATCGAGATGGTGAGCACATCATCGCGCGCGTAATAGATCGCTTCGGTGCCGTTGCCATGATGCACGTCCCAGTCCAGCACGGCGACGCGGCCCAGACCGTGATCTGCCTTGGCGGCCTCGATGGCGATGGCGATATTGGCCATCAGGCAGAACCCGTTGGGGAAATCCGGCAGGCAGTGATGTCCCGGCGGGCGCGAGAGCGCATAGGCATTCGTCAGCGCACCGGTCCAGACCTGCTGGACGGCAGCCTTGGCCAGACCGGCTGACAGCGCGGCATGTTCATAGCCGCCCTGTGCAAACGGGGTGCGCAGGCCAAGCTCTCCGCCGCCGGTGTCGGACATGCGCTTGAACGCATCCAGATAGCTTTCGGGATGGACGCGCAGCAGATCTTCGCGCGTGGCTTGCGGTGCCGAGTGCACCGACAGCTCTCGGGTCAGGCCGGTGACGTCCATGAGGTTCTTGAGCCGACGCTTGGTTTCGGGGCTTTCGGGCAGGCCGCCTGCGGCAAGCGGCTGGACCAGCCCGCCCAGCGGCAATGTGAAGGCATAGTTGCCGCCCCCATGCCAAAAGCAGCGTTCGTCCCAGAAAAATCCGGTTGTCATGGGCCTGTCCTTCCGGCTGTGGCGCGGGTGACTATCGCGGGAGCGGCGGAGCTTGTCGAGAGCTCAGCTGCCGGGATCAGCGGGGCGCAGAGCATAGACGCCTTCGGGCAGATCCAGGGCGGCGGCCAGATCGCGCAGCTGTTCGGGCGAGAGGGTGATCTTCTGCACCCGGTCGGTGCGCGGATCGAACTGTTCGAGGGTCACGCATTCGGCAAAGCTGTTGATGACGATGTCTTCCTGAAGAGGAACGCTCCCTTCATCGACAAGGGTGATGACGGTGGCATCAAATTCATGCTCGATTGTAAACATGCAGCCACCGTGGCGCGCCCGGCAGAGATTCGCAAGCTTGCAGGAACGTGATCTGTTCTGGCGGTGGGACTTCGCTATGGTAAGCTGTCTGCGCTGCATGCGCACAAGAGGAGTGGATATGGCGCGCGTTTCGAGATGGGTGATTGGTCTGACCATGCTTGTGCTGGCGGGCTGTGACGTGCCAGCCCCTGTGACCAGTGCACCGGCGCAGCTGACACGTGCCAGCGCGCCACAAATGACGCCCGATCAGGCCGCTCAGGCCTTTATCCAGGTCGTGCGCACCATGGAACCCGTTGCAGAGCGCGAGTGTCGCAATCGCACCCAGGGCGTGAATTGCGATTATCTGATCGTGGTGGATGACCGGCCCAACCAGCCACCCAATGCGTTCCAGACCCGCGATGAGAGCGGACGCCCGATCATCGCCTTCACCATCGGTCTGATTGCCGAAGTGCATAATCGCGATGAACTGGCCTTTGTCATGGGCCATGAGGCGGCGCATCACATTCTTGGTCATCTGGACCGCCAGCAACAGAACGCGCTGGCGGGTGCGACGATCTTTGCCGGGCTTGCCGCGCTGACCGGAGGGGCGGGGGCGGATGTCGAAGCGGCCCAGCAGATCGGTGCCATGCTGGGCGCGCGCAGTTTCTCCAAGGAGTTCGAGCTTGAAGCCGATCGCCTTGGTACGGTGATCACCCATCGCTCGGGCTATGACGTGACGCGCGGGGTCGAGTTCTTCACCCGTATTCCCGACCCCGGAAACCGGTTTCTCGGCACCCATCCGCCGAATGCGCAGCGCGCCGCGGCCGTGCGCGAAACCCTTGCGCAGATCAAGGGATAGGCCGCTTTTTCCCTTTCTGCGCGGGCTTTCCTGCGGGTTTGACCTTGATCAAGGCAGCAGATCTGTGCCGCCATATGCTGGGTTCATGCGTCCTGGAAAGGGAGAGTGCCATGCATGGACCCAAGACACTGAAGTATCATGCCGATCTTGTGGATCGGATGGCCCGGACCGTCGGCGTCGATCTGGAAGGCGCGGTTCTTGACGGCACCGCCCGGTTTGATGATCTTGCAGATGCGGTCTTGCGCTGCGCGGATTGCTCGGACCCCGGTCATTGCGCCAGGTGGCTGGCCGAGGCCGAGGCGCGCGATCAACCGCCGGGCTATTGCCGCAATGGCGATCTCTTTGCCGCCTTGAAGACCGGGGCAGCGTCATGAGGCCGCTGGGCAAACTGACGGATCATGTATGGCTTGCCAGACGGATGGGGCGCGCGGCGGATGTGGATCTGAGCCAGGCGCAGGAGAACGGCGTGCTGACGCAGCAGGATTGGGCCGATATGGTGCAGACCTGCCGGGGCTGCTCCTGGGCTCCGGATTGCGACGAGTGGTTGGGCAAGCACGCCTCGGTGCCCTGTGCGCCCGCAACCTGTCTCAACCGCGCCCGCCTTGAAGAGCTGCGGCGCAGGCAACAGGAGGCATCGGCATGAAGGATCTGGAGGAGATCGAACCCCATTTCTGGCTGACCCGCTCGGTCGCGCGCACGGTCGGGGTCAGCCTGTCACAGGCGATGGCTGCCGGCGCTTTGTCGGCTGATGAGTATGCGCGGATGGTGTCGCGGTGCCATGACGCACAATGTTCGCAGCGCTGTATGAAGTGGCTTGGCGCACAGAACGGTCGGGCCGCTGCACCCCCGCGTTTCTGTGCGCTTCTTGATCAGCTTACCGCCTTGCCACGCGCCTGACGGCGCAGATGCCAGCGATAGATCAGCGGAGCGAGCAGGTGATCATAAAGCCCGCTGGCCAGGTGCCGGATCCCCGGCATCCCGATGATGCGCGCCAGAAACCGATAGCGCGGCATGTCCTGCCAGAGCGTCAGGAAGGCCGGGATGCCCGAGAGCATCACACCCTCTCTCAGAACATAAAGCCGTCGCGCGGCCTGATCCCGGGTCAGGCCCCAATCGGCCAGATCGTCACCGTTCAGGTCTTCGAACCGCAGCGGCAGCGCCTTGGCCTTTGCATAGGCGGCATAGTGATTGATCTCGAAGCTGCACACAGGGCAGTCCGCATTGTAAAGAACACGCGTCTGCGCATCCGCTATCTTGTCGCTTTGGCTCATGGCCTACCAGATAGGCGGGCCAGTCTGCGCGTCCAGAGGCGGGGTGTCGCGGGCTGGGCTCAGAGTTTGTTATGCGCGCCATCGCAGAGCGGTGCCTTGGCGCTTGCCTTGCATCCGCAGAAATAGACGGTTCGATCGGCCTCGGCGGTGTACTTGGTCGGCGAAATACCGGTGTCCTTGTGGCTGCCGTCGCAGAAGGGCTGGCTGCTGGATTTGCCGCAGGCGCACCAGAAATAGGATTTTCCCGCCGTGACCTCGATGGGATAGGGGGCTTTCTGGGCGATGATGGGCGCGTCTGACATGTGGCGTGATCCTTCTGGCTGACTGTCTGTCGATGAGATAGTGCGGGGTGGCGTCTTGGCCATGGCGGCTGCGGTTGAAGGTCCGGCCTGTCGGGATCAGGCCTGTTGTGTGACCCAGACGCCCAGTGCCATGAGAGAGATACCCGCCGCGCGGGTGATTGACAGCGGGCTGATCTGGGCGCTGAACAGGCCGAAATGATCGATGGTCGCGGCGCTGATCAACTGACCGATCAGCACGAAGAAAACCGCATTGCCGACACCGAAATGGGGCGCGATAAAGGTGACGGACAGCACATAGAACGCCACCAGCACACCGCCCAGGAACAGATGTTTCGGCGCGGTTGCAGCCTTGAGCACAGGTGCTGGCCCGGTGATCACAACCGCGAGTGTTGCCACGCACAGGGCGACGGTGAACAGGATGGCGGCTGCAGCGGTGGGTGAGCCAATGTGTTGCCCGAGGGCGGCGTTCAGAGCCGCCAGCATCGGGATACCCATGCCTGCGATCAGCATTATCACGGCATATTGCGTCATGGCGTCTTGTCCCTTGCTCTGAATTGATCTGGATCATGGTGAGGGCGCGCGCGCTGGGCAAGCCTTGAAACCACAAGAGCGAACAAAAAGATCACCCGAAGCCTGAAGGGGCAGTGACGGTGTGTTTGGCAGGATCGCCGGACGCTGCAACGATACCCCGTGACGTACCTCTATGCCGGGTGATCACGCGCCCGCGCGGTGCGGAGAAACACAAAAGAGGAGACGCAGATGATATCGCATTGTTCTCATAGAGTGGCCGTCGCCGGACTGGCGCTGCTGTGCAGCTTCATGCCGGCTGCGGCTCAGGACCTGTTGCGCGGAGAGGGCTATTACCGCCAGCACTGTGCCACCTGTCACGGGCTGGATGCTACGGGCAACGGCCCGATGGCCGGCGTTCTGGTGATCCAGCCGCCCGATCTGACGGCCTTGACGGCGCGCAATGACGGAATGTTCCCGACAGCCCGCGTCGTGCTGCGGATTGACGGGCGCGAGCCTCTGGTCAGCCATGGCAGCCCGATGCCGGTTTACGGAGATTTCTTTGAACAGGGCCCCGATGTGGCCTTGAAAGCCCCGTCGGGCCAGCCCATTCTGACCAGCGAACCGATCGCCGATCTGGTGGCGTATCTGGACAACCTGCAAGGAACATGATGGCACAGACCAAGCTTGGATACATCGCCTCTTTCGCCTTGCTTGTCGGGGTTGGGGCTTGCGTGGCCCAAAACGAGATGCCCGGTCCGTCGGAGGGTGCAAAGATCTATGCCGATAACTGCACCGCCTGCCACGGGATGCGCGCGGATGAGGAAGGTATCCTGATTGGCGGGCAGACCGCCCCTGATCTGAGCATGATCAGTGCGCGCAATGGTGGCGTGTTTCCGCGCGCCGCCGTGCTGTCGCAGATTGACGGATATTCACGCGGTACCCACGCCGGGCAGGTCATGCCTGCCTTTGGTGCGGGCCTGACCGAGCAGAGCGTGCCTGTGGATGTGGATGGCATCATGACGCCGACGCCGCGTCCGCTGGCAGCTCTTCTGGCTTATCTCGAAGATATTCAGAAGTAAGCCTAGTCGCAGATCCCGCCGATTTCGGCATCCTTCCAGGGCAGAACCACGTCATGGGCGCGTGATTGCGGGAGCATTGAGACCGGGAAGGCCGCCTCGAGCATCTCATGCAGCCGCTTGGTGCGCTCGGCCTGGGGGGCCAGCGCGCGACAGCAGACATATTCTTCGACAATCGCGCCCTGCTGCTCATAGCCATAGTCAAGGAACGCATGTTCGACGGTCGCATCGAACAGATAGGGATCATCCGTGCGCCCGTGTTCGGCAGCGGCCTTGAGCGGGTGATAGCCGGTCACATCGCGGTTCTGCCATTGCCAGACATGGGTCATCTCATGGGCCAGCAGCATCGCTCTGATGAGGTTGAGCCGTTCAGGATAGCGCGGCATGTAATCATCCAGATACCAGTCCTGGGTAAAATGGATGCGGTTGAAGACCACCACCGCCGCAGGTCGTGCGGTGACGATGTCGGTTGTCGGGGGTGGCAGGATACGCTCGCGGCAGGTGACGCGGGGGCGCGCGGGGCGGCGAAACGTGACCGATCCGACAAGAGCCCCGCGCGCCACGCGCACCCGGTCGAGATCAACCGAAGGCCCATGGATGTTCTGGGCAAAGGCGCGCTCGGTCTCGGTCAGCGGCCGTCCGCAGCCGGTCACGAAGACAAGCGTCAGCATCAGCACGAGTGTAAGGGCCATGCGCGGGATCATCCCGTGATAAGGCCTTGCGCCGATGCTGAAATCAAGCGGTTTGATGGGCCTGTGCGCAAGCGGCGGCGCTGTGTGAGTGCGCCGCATGGCTCAGGGCAGGTAGAGCGTTGCCGAGGCGGTTGCGATCGCCTTGCCGCTGTCCTCTTCGCTCATTTCGGCGCGCGCAAAGACCAGCGCCTTGCCCGAGCGCACGATGATCGCGCGGCAGAGCACCGCGCGGCCCACGCCGGGGCGCAGGAACTGGGTGTCGAGATTCGTGGTGGCGAACAGGGTCAATTCTCCGGCGCGGGCGATGGCGGCCAGCACCATCGTGGTATCTGCCAGGGCCGCCAGGGCCTGACCGCAGACGATCCCGCCGACGCGCGCGATGTGATCGCCCAAGGGCATTCGGAACAGGCAACTGTCCGGGCCGGTTTCCAGCGTTTCGATCTGCAGGGATTTCACCCAGGGCGCGAAGTTCTCGTCGAGGATGGTCTGGATATCATGTGGTGTCATGGGCTGAATGATTGCCCGAGCCGCGCTGCCAGAGCAAGCCGTTTGCGCCATGGCCTTGCGCGGCACAGGGGATGGACCTTTGCGCGGTTGGCCTTAAAATGAAGGCGATCAAGGGAGAGCATGATGATCTTGGAATTCGTGAAGTTCGACCGCCCCGAGGGGTTTTCCGATGCGGATCTGCTGGAGGATGCACGCAGCACCGTGCCCCATTGGCAGGCCAATTCCGCGCTGATCCGCAAGCATTTCGTGACCGACGGGCCGCGGGTCATGGGGGTCTATATGTGGCCCGATCGCGCGGCGGCCCAGGCGGCGCATGACGCCCATTGGATCGCGCGGTTCAAGGCGCGCACCGGGGTGGAGCCCGAGATTTCCTATTTTGACATGTTCATGATGATCGACAACGCCGCGGGCGATGTGCGCGAGTTTCCCATCACATAGCCGGAAATTGAGCGTTTTGTACCTGTTTTGACAGGGGCAATGGACGTTTTGTACCCTCGCACAGGCGGTGGCTGATGCCAGTATCGCGCTGGCTGCGGTCTGGGTGCTGCGGGGTCGGGCACCGCCCTTGGGGGCGGTGCCGCCGGATCACTTGACCTGTTTGCCCGCGATCACCGTGCCGGATTTGCCGGCACCGGAATTGGCGGTGGCGAGGATTTTGGGTGTCTCTTTCTTGGGTTTCTTGACTTCGCGATTGCCACGATTTTTCGACTTGGACATGGGGTGTCTCCTGATCTGTCCTGGCTGCGCGGACTGCGCATCCGGGTCGTGCTCAGGGGGGTCAGGGTTGCCTGATGGGATCAGGGCGATGAACCCTAAGAGTCTGATTCAAAACTAATTGAGCGTTCTCCATTTCTTGCAAGATGCCGTGTCACGCGTCTGATGTGTGCGATGAGGATCCAAGCCTCTGCGCTCGCGATTGATTTTTCCCAATCCTTCGACAGA
>NZ_JBASXK010000028.1:0-9947 GCF_049276915.1 Aestuariivita sp.
AACGCTTGTCCGGCGGTCGGATTCAGGCGATTTTCACGTCAGCCAGCATGCCACTTGGGGAATGTCGGCTAAAGAGTGCACCGGGTCCTCAGGATTTCCTTTCCGTGAGTCGCGATCAGTACCTGCGCCGGAACCCGTTGGACGAGGTTCGAAAATTCCCCGAGATCGGCGCAATTCACGTTTACGTGATCAGAGCTTCTCTGGCGCGGTCATTCAAAAAGATGATGCGCATATTTCAGAAAGGTGAATCTATGGGGATTGGTGCCTATCTTTTAGGCACCCCTGAATCGCGGATCATCCTTGATCGCCTGAATGGCACCAAATCCGCATTTCCAACCTAAATGCGTCATTCGTACCATTCAGCCCGAGCGGATAACCGGACAACGTCCAGCGGGCAGCACCTGTCGCGCGATCTCGGGTCCCATTCGAAAAACGGAATGCACCGGGACAGGCCCTGTGCCCCTGTTGGCGCAAACGGGATTGCTTTCGCGCCCAAATCGGCGATATCTCTGGGCATGGAAAATGCGCACCCGACATGACCGTTCTCGATCAAGACGCCACATGGTTTCTGGCGCAGCTCAAGCCGAACTCGGTCGCGATCGCGGACAGAAATCTCACCCGACAGGGGTTCGCGACCTTCGTGCCGCTCGAAGACTATACGCGCAAACACAATGGCAAGTTCCTTACCGTCTCGCGCCCGCTGTTCCCCGGATATATCTTCGTCGCCGTCGATGTGGCCCAGGGCCATTGGAGGGCGGTGAATTCAACCCAAGGCATCACGCGGCTGATAAGCTTTGGCGATCAGCCCGCCGTGGTTCCGTCCGACCTCATGGCCGAACTGATGGCGCGCCACAACCGGGCCGAGACCGACGCGCCCGAGAAGGTGTTCTCACCGGGCGATGCGGTCCGCGTGACCAGCGGGCCTTTCTTTGATCTCGTGGCCGAGATCGAACGCATTTCTGCGGACCGCCGCATCTGGCTCTTGATGGATATGATGGGCGGCAAGACCAAGGTTTCAGTCTCGCCCCGGCACATCAGACCGGCCTGAAAACGGCGCTCACAGGGCGCTGCGGGGGGTACAAAACGATCAGTCACCCACCGGGAGCATGTACAAAACGCACAAAACTCCTCGAAAACCTATCCCAGCGCGTATCCCGCGCCGCGCACGGTGCGCAGGGGATCGTCCCCGCCATGCAGACACAACGCCTTGCGCAACCGGCCGATATGCACGTCCACGGTGCGGGTATCGACATAGATGTCACGGCCCCAGACCCGGTCCAGAAGCTGCTCGCGGCTCCAGACCCGACCGGGCTTTTCCATGAAGGTGCTGAGCAGGCGAAACTCGGTCGGACCCAGCTTCAGATCCTTGCCGTGCCGGGTGACACGGTGAGTCTCGCTGTCCAGAATAATGTCTTCAAATTCAAGGCGTTCGCCCACTGTTGAGGGGCGGGCACGGCGCAATTGCGTGCGCACCCGCGCCATCAGTTCGATCACCGAATAGGGTTTGACCACATAGTCATCCGCACCCGTTTCCAGCCCGCGCACCCGGTCGACTTCTTCGGATCGCGCCGAAAGCATGATCACCGGAATGCGCCGCAGTTCGGTCCGCATCTTGATGCGCCGGCAGACCTCGATCCCCGACACTCCGGGCAACATCCAGTCCAGCACGATCACATCCGGAGCCTGCTCCTCCACCTGCAACAACGCCTCATCCCCATCCGCCGCCTTCACAACCCGAAAGCCTTCGGCTTCGAGGTTGTAGGACAGCACTTCGCGCTGGGCGAGCTCGTCTTCGACGACAAGAACGGTCGGTTTGTCTACTGACATCACATTTCGATCCCCGTTGTGGCCATCGGAGTGGTATCGCCCTTTGGCCGCTCATCATCCGGCGTCTGGCCGGTCACCATGTAGATCGTCTGTTCCGCAATCGTGGTGGCATGATCGCCTGCGCGTTCGATGTTCTTGGCGATGAAATGCAGATGCATGCCCGTGGTGATGTTGCGGTGATCCTCCATCATATGGGTCAGAAGGGCCCTGAAAAGCGTATTATACATCTGATCGGCCTCGCGGTCGCGTTCAAAGACGTCCTCGGCCAGCGCAGTGTCATGCTGGATGTAGGCATCCAGTGAATCCGAGATCATCTTGATCACGAAATGGGTCATCTGCCGCAGCGATCCGATCGAGCCGTTGATCTTGGCTCCTCCGGCAATCACCTGCGTACGCTTGGAAATGTTCTTGGCATAATCGCCGATCCGCTCAAGGCTAGCCGAGATGGCCATCACGCTCAGAACCAGCCGCAAATCAATTGCGGTCGGGGATCGCAAAGCCAGAAGCTGCGCGGTTTCAAAGCGGATCTCTTCATTCAGCGCATCAATGGTTCGATCGCCCTGCCTGACGCGGGCCGCCGCTTCCAGATCACCGTCCTCCAGCGCCCGGACCGAGTTGCGCAAGGCGGCTTCAACAAGGCCGCCCATGCGCATCACCTTGGCCTGAATCCCTTCAAGATCACGATCAAACGAGCTGACGATATGTTCTGATGCCATCTGCCTTATCCGATCCGGCCAGTGATATAGCTTTCGGTGCGAGGGTCTTCCGGATTGGTGAAAATCTGCGCGGTGTCGCCATATTCAACCAGGTGACCAAGGTGAAAGAAGGCCGTCTTCTGGCTGACCCGCGCGGCCTGCTGCATCGAATGGGTCACGATCACCACCGAATAGTTCTGTCGCAGCTCGTCGATCAGTTCCTCGACCTGGGCCGTTGCAATGGGGTCCAGTGCCGAGCAGGGCTCGTCCATCAGCAACACCTCGGGTTCGGTTGCCACGGCGCGCGCGATGCACAGGCGTTGTTGCTGACCGCCTGACAATCCTGTGCCGGGCTCATGCAGCCGGTCCTTGACCTCATCCCAGATCGCTCCACGGCGCAACGCACGTTCGACCAGATCATCCAGATCGGACTTCGAGCGCGCCATGCCATGGATCTTGGGGCCATAGGCGACATTGTCATAGATCGACTTGGGAAACGGGTTTGGCTTTTGGAACACCATGCCGACCCGCGCGCGCAACTGAACCGGATCGACCGAGGGATTATAGATATCCTGCCCATCCAGCAGGATGTCGCCTTCCACACGCGCCGCATCGATCGTGTCATTCATCCGGTTGAGACAGCGCAGGAATGTGGACTTGCCACAGCCGGACGGACCGATGAACGCCGTGACTGTCTTGTCGGCGATGTCGACGTTCACGTCCTTGAGTGCATGCGTCTCAGCATAATAGACCTGCACATTGCGTGCCGCGATCTTGAGATCTGTCGCGAGCATCTCGTGACCAGAGGGAGGGATGTCATACATGGGTCAATCCTTGGAGCTTACCAGCGCCGCTCGAACCGGCGACGCAGAAGGATCGCGATGATGTTCATGGACAGCAGGAAAACCAGAAGGATGATGATCCCGCCCCAGGCGCGTTCGTAATAGGCCGGGTCCGCGCGCTTGGCCCATTCATAGATCTGGGCCGGCATGGCCGAGTTCGGATCCAGAAAGCCAGCAGCCAGACCGTCGGGATAGTTCGAGGCGATAAAGCCCACCATCCCGATTAGAAGCAGCGGCGCCGTCTCGCCCAGAGCCTGCGCAAGGCCAATGATCGTTCCGGTCAGAATGCCGGGCATGGCCAGAGGCAGCACATGGTGGAACACCGTCTGCGTCTTGGAGGCACCCACACCCAGCGCCGCGTCCCGGATCGAGGGCGGCACAGCCTTCAGAGAGGCGCGGGTCGAGATGATGATCGTCGGTAGGGTCATCAGTGTCAGCACAAGCCCCCCCACCAAAGGCGCGGATTGCGGCAGATGTGCGAACTGGATGAACACCGCCAGACCCAGGATCCCGAACACGATCGACGGAACCGCGGCCAGGTTCGAGATATTGACCTCGATAATGTCGGTGAAACGGTTCTTGGGCGCGAATTCCTCAAGATAGATCGATGCTGCAACGCCAATGGGCAGCGAAAGGACCAGAACCACCATCATCATGAAGAACGAGCCGATCATTGCCACACCGATGCCGGCTTGCTCGGCCCGGCTTTCTGAAGCGTCAGAGCCAAAGATGAAACCGGGGTTGAAGGTCTTCGCGGCAACACCAGCCGCCACAAGCGCATCCGTCAGATCCAGATGTTCGGCGTCAATGTTCTTGTCGCGCGCCACGTCTTCGCGTTTGACCCGGTCCTTGAGATATCCGTCCACGCGGCTGGCTGCCAGAATGCGGAACGTGACGGTTTCACCAATCAGGTCGGGGTTGGCAAGCACGGTATCGCGCACCTGGGCCGCGGCCCCGGCCGAGAACATGGGTCTCATCTCCTTGCCGGTTGTCAGCGGTGTGTCGATCCCGTTGGTTGCGATCACATCCAGCATCGCCTGTTCCAGAAGCGGGGTATAGCCAAAGGTCGAAACCTTGCGGATATCCTCGATGTTGCGCTCACCCTGTTTGTCGAGCTTGGCCGGGTCCAGAAACACATCCACCGTGATGAAGGTCTGGCGAAAGGCACCTGAGCCGTTGCTGACAATCGAGGTGAGCAGGGTGATCAGCAACACCAGACCAATCCCGACAGCCGTCAGCCCATAGAGGCGAAAGCGCTTTTCGGCGGCGTTGCGTTTGCGCGTGCGTTCATCCGCAGCCATCAGGGATTTGCGCTCGGGACGTGCATGAGTGGCTGATGCGTCGGTCATTCGTACTGCTCCCGATACTTGCGCACGATCGCCAGGGCGATCACGTTCAGACCCAGCGTCATGACAAAGAGCGTCATGCCGAGGGCAAAGGCCACCAGCACTTCGGGACTGGCAAAATCCGCATCCCCTGTGAGCTGGCTGACAATTTTTGCGGTGACCGTGGTCATCGCGTCAAAAGGGTTCATGCTGAGCCGCGCCGCGGCCCCTGCGCCCAGCACGACGATCATCGTCTCGCCTATGGCGCGCGAAGCGGCCAGCAGGATCGCACCGACAATGCCGGGCAGGGCGGCGGGCAGCACCACCTGGCGTATCGTCTCGGACTGGGTTGCACCCAGCCCATAGGAGCCATCGCGCAGGGCTTGCGGCACCGCGTTGATGATGTCGTCTGACAGTGAGCTGACAAACGGGATCAGCATGATGCCCATGACCAGCCCCGCCGTCATCACCGCCGTGCCCGACTGCATCCAGCCCACACCCTGTTCACCAAAGATCGACACCAGAAGCGGACCGACTGTCAGCAGCGCGAACAGGCCGTAGACGATCGTGGGGATGCCGGCGAGGATCTCGAGCATCGGCTTTGCGAAGGCACGCACCTTGGGCGTTGCATATTCCGACAGATAGATCGCGGCGAACAATCCGATAGGGACGGCAACCGACAGCGCGATGATCGAAATATAGATCGTGCCCCACAACAGAGGGATGATGCCCAATTCGGAGCCTCCGCCAAAAGACGGGCTCCAGGTGAGGCTGAAGAAAAAGTCCTCGGCCGGATAGAGGCGGAAGAACTCGACAGTGCTGAAGACCAGAGACAGCACGATGCCGATGGTGGTCAGGATCGCGATACAGGCAGCGCCCACAAGGATCAGCTTGATCACGGACTCAACCACGTTGCGCGCCCGAAACTCTCGGCGCGTGCGCAGGAAGCTGTAAGAAAAGCCCGCAAGTGTCGCCGCCAGTATCGTGACCAGCATCAACAGCGAACCGGTCGAGGCCATGGCGCGATACCGCTGTGCGGCCTGCAGCACTTCGGGGGATACATCCGAACCCAGCGCCACGCCGACCGCGCCAAGTCGCTCACGAATATTGGTGGTTTCGGTGCGGATCGAGCGCGCCTCTTCCGCGCTCATGGTCCCTGCGGCGACAGCAGTGTCCAGCCCTTCGGCAACACGGCGCACATCGCTCATGACCAGTCCGATGGTGGTATCGGCGCTGACCGCCGTCTCCGGCAGAAGGCCTGAAACGGTCCTCTCGATCACAAGCGGCTGCACCAGCAACCACACCAGCAATATGCCCATGGACGGGACAAGAACTGAAAGGGCGACGTTCCATCCGTAATAGCTGGGCAGGGAATGCAGGACGCGCATGTCGCCACCCGCCGCTGTCATGGCGCGCTGGCGACCCAGAACGTACCCCATGGTCGACAAAACGAGAATCACGATCACAAGCCAGAATAGGGGCATGGTGGTTTCCGATATTTTGGAACGTGGCAGCAGAGCAGACGACAAGAGCGGCGCACCAGAAGCGCGCCGCCCAAAGGCAAACCGATTGGTTTACATGTTTGAGCCCATGACCTGCTCGTCAGAGACGACGGTCTGGGTTTCGGCCAGTTCGGGGTCGGATACGAGGCCGTATTCCGCCAGCGGACCGTCTGGACCTGCGATTTCGTCGCTTACGAAGAACTCGGCAAATTCTTTCAGACCGGGGATCACACCGATATGGGCTTTTTTCACATAGAAGAACAACGGGCGTGACACCGGGTATTCGCCAGCAGCGATCGACTCCGTTGTCGGCACGATGCCGGACATGGTCGCGACCTGCAGCTTGTCCGTGTTGTTCTCATAGAAGGCCAGACCAAACACGCCGATGCCGTTCTTGTTGCTGTCGATGCGGGCCAGGGTCTCGGTATAGTCGCCGTCGATGTCGGTCGATACGCCATCTGTGCGCACCGAGATGCAGGCGTCTTCGGCGTCATCTTCGGACATGCCCGCAGCAATCATCGCTTCCATGGCACCGGTTGCTTCACAGCCTGCCGCCAGAACTTTTTCTTCGAACACTTCGCGTGTGCCGTGCTTGGTGCCCGGGATATAGGCCGAGATCGGCTGGTCGGGCAGGGCATCGTTGAACTGGTTCCAGCTGGTGTAGGGGTTGTCGACGATTGCGCCGTCAACCAGCACCTTGGGCGCCAGAGCGTTGTACCAGTCAGATGGTGTGAAGGCGAAGGAATTGCCGTTGATGTCGCTGGCAAACACGATTCCGTCATAGCCGATGCGTACTTCGATGATGTCGGTCACGCCGTTTTCAGCGCATGCCTTCACTTCGCGCTCACGAATCTGGCGTGATGAGTTCGCGATGTCGATTGTGTTTTCGCCCACGCCTTCGCAGAACCGCTTGAGGCCGGCCGAAGAGCCACCGGATTCGACGACCGGTGTCGGAAATTCAAAGTTTTCGCCGAACGCTTCAGCGACGATGGACGCATAAGGCAGAACTGTCGAAGAGCCTGCGACCTGCACGTTGTCACGCGCATGGGCCGCGGTTGCGGAAAGGGCAGCGATCGCCAGAGTAGAGGCGGTCAGTTTCACGTAGGACATGGTTTCTCCTGAGGTTGCGTGATTCCCGGCCACGATGAGCAGCCTTGCGGTTCAGTAGTCAGCCTGCGTGAAGCAAATGTAATAGACATGTAACAGTTTTATGAAACTCCGACATTTTCCGGATTTGTCTGGACGGCGGAACTTCGCAGAGACCTGCCCGCTACGCTTTGCCACAACCCAAGCCGATGTATTTTCCAAAGCCAATTGGATACCATCGTATGCAGGGATTCTCCGTTGGCGTGGGGTGGGGGGTGCCCAAGCGTTGTGTTGTAAGTACAGGGCAACGACTGCAGTCTGGAAAGGACCGCTGATGACCAAAGACTTTCAGTATACTCCTGCGAATCTTTCCAATGCGCCAGGTCGGGCGCTGGATCGGGAAGCCGCCCGGCGCGCGTCGGCTTCACTTCAGTCCCTGCCGAAATTTCTGCCGGCCTCGTCAGTCTCGAACCTCGCTCAGGAGGTGATCTCGCGACTGGCCGCGCGCAGCCAGGCCTGCGACAAGCCGAATCATCAGGCAGAACAGCTTGCCGACGCGCTGGTCTCGAGGGATGCGGCCGCCGGTCTGCTTCAGGTCACCCGCATGATCGCCTCGGGGACCGATGTCGAGACGGTGTATCTCAAGTATCTGACCGGTGCCGCGCGCATCCTGGGAGAGCGGTGGACAGACGACGCGCTGACCTCGGCGCAGGTCGCAATCGCAGCCGCCCGGATTTATGCGATCATGCGTGGGCTCAGTTCGCGGATCGAACCGGATGTCTGGCCCGATGGCCGTCACGCCGTGTTTGTCCCGGTACCGGGTGAACACCACACGCTGGGCGTTTCGATGGCAGCGGATCTGTTTCGCCGTGACGGATGGCTCATCGATCTCAAGGTCGGACGGAGCCATGATGAATTGCTCAAGGAACTGGCCGAAACGGATTACGCCATCCTTGCACTGTCGACCTCGACACCGGCGATGTTGCCGGAACTGATCCTGTTGATTACGGCTGTGCGCGTGACACACCCGCATGTGCGGATTCTGATCGCGGGCAATCTGGTGGAGGTCGAACCCAAACTGCAGGAACTCACCGATGCGGATTTCGTATCCAACAGCTTTGAAGAGCTGCGTACGGTGATGAATGAGTTTCATGAGGCCGTCGCCGCGCGGGCAGGCGCAGCCCTCAGATAGACCGGAACAAGCCGCATGCCCAAAGACGAATTCAGTGAGGCGATCTCACGCAAACTCTGTACTGATTGCGGCGTCTCGCGCACCAAGGATCCTGCGCGCTGCGGGCAAGTCTGCCAGTTCATCAAACCCGACTATCCGGCGCAGGAAAAACGGGTGCATGGACGTGCCAGGGATGGCGCGCGCGAAGATGAGTTGTTCTTTGGGCCCTATCTCGACATGCATCGCGCCTGGGCAAAACAGCCCTCGGACGGGGCGCAATGGAGCGGACTGACCACGCGTATTGCCGAAAAGCTTTTGGCAAGCGGTACGGTTCAGGCCGTGCTGACCATGGTGCCCGACCCGGAAGATCGCTGGCGCCCGGTGCCCGCCCTGATCACGGAATCAGGAGATATGGCGCGCGCGCGCGGCATGCGCATGGGCTATGCGCCCTTGCTGGCCTTGCTGGAGCCTGCCCGGGAACGGGGCATAACCCGTCTGGCCGTGATTGGTATTCCCTGTCAGGTCTATGCCCTGCGCGCGCTGGAGGCCGAGCTGGGGTTCGAGCGGCTCTATGTGATCGGCACGCCCTGTTCGGACAATACGACCACCGAGAATTTCCATGAATTTCTGGGCCGTTTGACGGATCGGCCCGACCAGGTGTCCTATCTTGAGTTTCGTGCCGACTATCAGGTGGAGCTGCGCTTTGACGACGGGGCGCAGCGCGAGATCCCTTTCCTAAAACTGCCGATCTCGGACTTGCCGTCCGATTTCTTTCCGCTGACCTGCCGCACCTGTGTCGATTACACGAATGCCCTGTCGGATATCACGGTGGGTTACATGGCGGGCCAGGGCGAACAATGGTTGATCGTGCGCAATGAACGGGGGCGCGATCTGGTCCGGATGCTTGGAGATGAGGTCCGGCTTGCGCCGGTTGGAACCAAGGGCAAACGTGACGGCGCGGTGAAGGGATTTATCGTCAATACCGAGCTTGCCGCCGGAGGCCTGCCGCTGCGCCGCATGCCTGACTGGTTGCGACCGCTCATGGCCTGGTTGCAGCCGAAAATCGGCCCGCGTGGTCTTGAGTTCGCCCGCGCGCGGCTGGAAATGAAGGCAGCCGAGACAGTGCTGCACTTGCGTCGCCACCATCCGAGGCGGATGAAATACATGATTCCCGCCCATGTCTGGGCTTTGGTTGCGCCCTACGGGCTGAAGCCAGAGGCCGGCGAAACGCCCGAGGTCGCCCCGTCGCGCGAGGGATGACCGCAGGGTTTTGGGTATTTGAGACCAGAAAGAAGCAGCACTCGGGCGCAAGCAGACCAGAGGATGTGAGAAGGGGCCCGCTTTGGGCCCCTTTGGTTGTTCAGGCAAGTGTCAGAGTCTGATTCAAAACTAATTGAGCGTTCTCCATTTCTTGCAAGATGCCGTGTCACGCGTCTGATGTGTGCGATGAGGATCCAAGCCTCTGCGCTCGCGATTGATTTTTCCCAATCCTTCGACAG
>NZ_JBASXK010000029.1:0-10018 GCF_049276915.1 Aestuariivita sp.
AGCCACGGCAGCATCGTGGGGTTCTGGAACGCCATGCCAATGCGCAACTGCCTGACCGACGCCTCCCTGCCACCGACCAAAACGACGCCGGAAGATCTGCCGAACAAACTGCCCACCGAGCAGGTTCTCACTGCGCGTGATTGCGACGAATGGCCCGTTCTGATCGAAAAAGTCGAAGGTGAATTCCGCCAGACGCACGATCGCCTCGCACGGCGGCAGCGTATCCAAATGCAAATCGGATTCCTTGGCGCGGATCTCCGCATAGATCTGACGCAGAGCGGCAAGGTAGAGATCGTCCTTGCTGCCGAAATAGTGATAGATGAGGCGCGGATTGCAGGCCGCGCGCTGCGCGATCTTGTGAATTTTCGAGCCATCATAGCCGTGCGCAGCGAATTCCGTCAAAGCAGCCTCGAGAATCTGCGCTTTCGTACGCTCCGGATCACGTGAGCGAACTGCTTTGCCATTTCGAATTATCGACGCCATGGCGCAGCGCTATCAGACCGAAGCAGATTAGCCAAGTTGCCGTTGGCTTGAGTGCAAGGGTGGCAGCTACTCATGCGAGTTCATCTCAGGAAAACGCACCCTAAGTCCTGATGCCGAACCTACAATGGGCATTCCTTTTGGCGACTTGGAAGAACGTGCATTTCGGTATGAACACGACGGCGATGGAGTTTACCTAGACTGCAATATTGTTTCGTTCTTCTAAGGAGCGAGACGCTGATTTCCTATGAACCTTGAGGCCAATCGATCGAAGGGGGTTCTGCTGCGCCAAGCCATTCACCGCAAACGGCTTTCTGATTTCAACTCCCCTGCGCAGAACTCGCCAGGTTACCGGCCAAGCTGTTGACTGGCCGGTGAAAACGCCGCTGTTCTGTCCGGCATTCAGGATAGCGCCAAGGCCGAACCGACCCCAGTTATCGGGGCGGTGTGGGCGCGAGGGCGGGTCGGACAAAAGCCGCAGACAAGTGGCGTATCCTGCCAATGTCCTAGCTTCTCCCTAACCGCCTATGACGCGCTGCCCGCTTGGGGCATCCTTCACAGCAATACCTGGCATCTGACCTGCGCCATGTTTGCAGATTTTCCCAGCACCAATCACACCGCCATGTACCGCGCTGTAGCCGCCTGAAAATTGTTACCGCCCGCTTGAAACGGTTCTGGCTACTGTTGCTCCACAGATAGCCCTCATGGGTGACTGTGATCCGGCCTTCGCAGCGCTCTGAGATATAAACCCCGTCTGGGTCAGGTGCTGGCATGGAAAGCCCTCCAACTTGATTTAATCGCAACGCAGAGGCGGGTTGCCGCATACTGCTCGAAACGATTTACCTGTTTTGTCATTCTTGGCCTCTCACGAATTCACGGAATTCTTCGCGCTCCACCGGGGAAAACCGATTGAAGCAGGCAACCGCGTAGGCCGCGCGTTCTTCTGGCCCTGCCAGATCGGCCCACCACCCCGCATCGGCCACGATATCGTCCAGGGTGGGCAGTGGCACGCCAGCGCAGCCCAGCGCCGCTCTGGCGACCATGAGGGCGAGTTCCGGCTCGGTGGCATGCAATGCCGCCCAAGCCTTTGCAGCAGCCTCCTGTGGCGTCATACGGGCCTGCCAGACGGCAGAGGCGGCGTACCAGGCGTCGGGCGTGTCCAGCGTCAGGGCATAGCCCAGAACCTTCGCGGCCTTCTCGTGCTCAGACTTGGCATATCGCGCCTTCATCGAGCGGGGGGCCGGGCGTGTTGCCCGACCCTCCACTGCCTCTTTCCCGCGCACTGTCATTGCGTCACCCCATAGTGCAGTTCCGCAACAAGCTGCGCGGCGGTTTCGGACAGCCCGTGTTTGCGGCGCAGGTGTCGGACCTGAGTCGGACGCGGATCGCTGCGGCGGTTTCTGGTATCCGTCCTCATGCCGCACCTCCGAACTTTCTTGGAAGAGCGTCCAGGGTCGCCATGGCATCAGGGTCAATCTGGCCGCACAAGGCGTGGCTGTCGCGGATGAGCGACTTTTGGGCAAGATGGTAGCTGACACCAGTCCACCGCGCCTGGGGCAGAGTGATACAAGGCTTATGTGCCTCTCGACCACACCATTTTTTCCATAAAATGAAAACGTTACGGCTATTTTCGCATCCTTCGGGGTGCGTTTTTGCGTTGCGAGGGCTGTGACCTGCCCCTTGTGGCGCAAGGGATAAACTGCCCGGTCGCGGGATGGCGACATGTCTGGCAGCGCCCGCGTCAGGCCGGCAGTTTTCTGCGGACGCTGATCAACAGCCCGATTGTCAGAATGACCAGTGCCAGGATGCTTGTGAGGCTCAGGGTTTCGCTCAGCAATACAGCGCCCAAGACGGCACCGCCCCCCGGCACCGCAGCAAGGATCAGAGAGGTGTTGGCATTGCCGATCGTGCGGGACGCATGCGCGATGAACAAAAGCCCGATCAGATTTGGCACAAAGCCCTGATAGACCGCCTGCAGAACAAGCGGGCCCAGCGGGGCATCTGCAATGCCGGAGGGCAGCCAAAGCGCCCAGATCGGCAGATAGAGGACCGCATTGACGATGGTCCCGCAAAAAATGATCTGCATCGGGCCAAGTTGCCAGCGCTCGGACAGGACGACATAGGAGGCGAAAAAGACTGCTCCGGCCACGAACATCAGATCGCCAATCCATGCGCCCTTGATGCTGGAAACGCTGGCGTCCCAGGCCAGCACCACCGCTGAAACAAGAACCAGCACAGCGCCGATGACCTGGCGAACGCCGGGCAGAACCCGGAACAGGAAAATGCCGAACAGGATACTGATCAAGGGCAGCACCCCGTTCATGAAGATCCCGCCATGGGCGGCGGGGGCATAGAGAAAGCCGGAAAAGACGATCAGAATATAGACCGGCCCCAGAATGAACGAGAGCAGGGCGATCTGCGTCAGGCGCATCCCGCGCCATGGCTTGTAGTAAAGGCACAGGGGCAGGGCCACCAGAGATGCCAGCCCATAGCGCATCGCCGCCAGATCATAGACCGTCAGCCCGCTTTCGTTCGCAACCCGGCTGACGATCAGCCAGAAGGACCACACAAGGACGATGGTCCAGGCCGCCGCATAGCCCGTGACATGTGAAGAGGAGCGTGTGGGCATCGGCGCTGTGTTCAATCTGCAAATCAGGGGAACGCTCCCCAGGTTCCAGCTCTAGGAGGTGAGTTGGGGCGAGACAAGAGAGGTTTGAGCCAAAAGTCGATGGTCAAGCAGCTCCCGGCAGGATCGGGTCGGGGTCCGCTCAGCCCAGAACGGTCAGCCAGCCCCAGACGGTCAGGATAGACACTCCTGTTGCGATCAGCACCGAGGATGCTGCCACACGCCGGGCGCGGCCATAGGTGTTGGCAAAGATATAGGCATTGAAACCTGGTGCCATCGCAGCGGTCAGAACCCCTGAGCGGAACAGATCGTCGGGCAGGCTGAGTGTTTTGCCCAAACTCCAGGTGATGGCCGGATGGATCAACAGGGCAATCACGCAGACCATCGCAATCGCGCGCAGATCGCCTTCCGGGCGGTACTGAACCAGAACGCCGCCCAAAGCAAACAGCGCGCCGGGCAGGGCGGCGGCGATGATGAGCGAGAGCGCGTCATCAATGGCACCGGGCAGGGTCCAGTCGTTGAGATTGAACAGGAACCCCAGCATAATGCCCAGGACCAATGTGTTCGAGAACATCCCCTTGAACACAGCCAGCAGCAAACTGCGCCCGCTTTTGCCGCGGTTGCGGACCGCTTCCATGGTCGTGATCCCCAGCGCATAGCAAAACGCAGAATGCATCGCGATGATCGCGAAGTTGCCCACCAGACTATCCGGGCCATAGGCGCGTTCCGTGATCGGCAGACCCAGCAGAACCGAGTTCGAGAACAGACCGCAAAAGCCGATAGCGACGCTGTCCTCCCAGTCTCGTTTGAACAGGACCCGCGCGCCAAGGATGCCAAGACCAAAGCAAATGGCCGAGCCCGTATAGTAAGACACCAGAAGGCGCGGGTCGAAGCTGGTCTGCAGGTCCAGATTTGCGATGGCTGAAAACAGCAGACAGGGGATCGCAAAGCCTTGGGTGAATTTCATGATGCCGTCGATATTGGCAAAGCTCAGGTATCCGGCCCGCGTGGCGGCGTATCCCGACCCGATCACCAGAAAAACCGGCAGAATGACGTCGATCAGCGTTTGCAGCATCTGTGGGCCTCGGTACCTGTGACCAAGTGGCCATACGGCAGTCGTTTACAGGCCAAGTTCGATGACCATCCCGTCAAAGGCGGGTTCTATGTGATCGGCGGTTTCCTCAAGCAGCGTCTGATAATCCAGATCAATGTGCATGTTGGTCAGCACTCCACGCTTGGGGTTGGCCCGCGTGATCCATTCCAGTGTCTGATCCAGATGGGCATGGGTCGGATGCGGAGTGCGGCGCAATGCATCCACGATCCAGACATCCAATCCTTCAAGAACGGGCCAGACATCATCCGGGATCTGTGCCACATCCGGCAGATAGGCCAGACCTGCGATACGAAACCCAAGGGCTTCGATGCTGCCGTGGTTCACTTCGAACGGGTCAAAGGCGATTGGGCCGCCCGGCCCGTCCACCTCGAAGGTGCCCGAGATCGTTTTCATGTCGAGGATCGGCGGATAGGGAGAACCTTCTGGCTGCACGAAGGCATAGCCAAATTTGGAAAACAGCGCGTTCTGCGTGTCTCCGTCTGCCCAGACCGGGATGCGCGACCGCATGTTGAACACGATCATGCGCAGGTCGTCGATGCCATGCACATGATCCGCGTGGCTATGTGTATAAACCACCCCGTCCAGCCGTCCGGTGCCCGTATCCAGAAGCTGCGATCGCATGTCCGGCGAGGTGTCGATCAGCACGCTTGTCGTGCCCTCGGGTCCGTCCCGTTCGACCAGCATGGAACAGCGGCGTCTGCGATTCCTGGGGTTGTGCGGATCACAGTCGCCCCAATGACCGCCAAGGCGGGGCACGCCCCCCGAAGATCCACAGCCCAGAATGGTAAAGCGCAACCTGTCACTCATGCGGCGGCCTTCCATGCGGCGGCTTTGGAAAACAGCCTGTCGAAATTGGCCTGCGTGCGGGCTGCGAATTCGGGATACTCAAGCCCGAAAACATCCGCCCCGACCCGCGCGGTATGTGCGACAAAGGCGGGCTCGTTGCGTTTGCCGCGATGGGGTGGGGGGGCAAGATAGGGGGCGTCGGTTTCCACCAGAATACGTTCGACCGGCGCGCTGGCGAAGATATCGCGCAGCTCCTGCGAGCGTGGAAATGCCGTGATGCCCGACATCGACAGGTAAAACCCCAGATCAAGCGCGGCTTTGGCAAGATCCGCGCTGGAGGAAAAGCAGTGCATCACGCAGGAATAGGCCCCGGCGCGGTACTCGTCGCGCAGAATATGGGCCATGTCGGCGTCCGCATCGCGCGCGTGAATGATCAGCGGCAGGCCCGTCTCACGCGCGGCCGCGATATGCAGGCGCAGTGAGGTCTGCTGCATCCTGGCGCTTTCAGCGGTGTAGTGATAATCCAGACCGGTCTCGCCGATGCCCACCATCTTGGGATGGCGCGTCAGGGCGATCAGCTCATCTACGCTGGTCATCGGCTCGGTCGCGACGCTCATGGGATGGGTGCCTGCGGCGTAGAACACAGGGTCATGGGCCTCGGCAATGGCGCGGATCTGCGGTTCCAGGCGCAGCCTTGTGCAGATCGTCACCATGCGCGTCACTCCGGCCTCGGCTGCGCGGCTGAGAACAGCATCCATCTGACCTTCGAAATCCGGAAAATCGAGGTGGCAGTGGCTGTCGGTGATCTGGGCTGTCTGCGTCATGTGATCGAAGGCTGGGCCGTCCTTGCAATGCTGAAGATCGTATCTAGGACAAGAGCGGCAGGGTCAAGGTTGACTGCCAGCCCGTGACGCGCGCGCGCACTGATATGTGCAGCTGTATCCGCCCAGGCGCGTGCAGCGCGTGCATCCGGGGCGAGCCGCGCGAAGACCTGCGCCTCACCGGGGGCGGCTTCGGGCAAGGCGGTGCCCGTTGCTCCGGTGCGCGCGAGCCGTGTGAGGGCCAGGTCCAGAAGGTCGAACATCAACAGCAAACGCTCGCCATTGCGCGCGCCCGCCACGCTTTCGGCCAGAGCGCGCGCCCGGCTGCGATCAAATGCAGGCAAGGTGGCCAGCAAGGTGATCAGCTCGCCATAGAGCTTCAGCCCGTCCTGATTGAGCAACCGCAACGCCGCGCCCACCGATCCGCCCGACAGTTCCGCCAAAGCCTGCGCCTCGGCCCCCTCGAGAGCCACACCGCCTGCCTGTTCCAATGCCGCTGCCATATCGCCCGCGTTCAGTGCCGTCAGGCGTAACGTTCGACAGCGCGAGCGGATCGTGGGCAGCAATCGCGAGGGCTGATGCGCGATCAGCATGAGCGTGGTGCGGGCAGGCGGTTCCTCGAGCATCTTCAACAGCGCGTTGGCAGCCTGCGGGTTCATGTCATCGGCAGCATCCACGATCACCACACGCCGCCCGCCATCGGTGGCTGACAGACCGAAAAAGCGGTTGAGTGCGCGGATATCGTCCGCACGGATCATGTCGCTGAGGCGACCATTGTCGTTGACGGTGCGGATCACGGTTTTCAGACCCGGCTCTGCCCCGGAACGAATCCGCCGTGCAACCGGGTGCTCGGGGTCGATGTTCAGGGTTTCGGGCGGGGTGGGTTCCCCAAACAGCCCGCCGACCTCTTCAACCGGAGTGGCCAGCAGGAAACGCGCGATGCGATAGGCCAGTGTCGCTTTGCCAACGCCCTTGGGCCCGGTCAGCATCCAACCGTGATGCATGCGTCCCGATGTGAAGGCGCGCAGGAAATCCTGTTCTGCCGCACCCTGACCCAGCAGATGCGGTGAGTGGCGCGGATGGGGGGCACCCGGTGCCTGATCCGGCGCATGATCGTCTGTGTCGGTTGAACTCATGTCAGGGGTTTAGCAGGCCGCGCGGCGAGGGCAAACACTCAGCTCTGCACCAGCTTGTCCAAGACGATGTCGCGCACGTCGCGCGCGACGGCTTCGATCTCACGCGCGCCGTCTATTACGCGAAAACGTTCGGGAAACTCGGCCGCCAGGTCAAGAAAGCCGGCCCGCATGCGCTTTTGCAGATCTTCGCCGAATTCCTCAAAGCGCTCTTCGCTGCCCTTGCGGGACAAGGCGCGATCCAGCCCAAGACCCGGTTCCATGTCGATCAGCAGCGTCAAATCCGGCTCTTTCGCGATCATGAGCCTGTGCAGTTGATCCACCATGGCGCGCAGATCACCCCGGCTGAGCCCCTGATACATTCGCGTCGAATCGGCGAAGCGGTCACAGATCACGATCTGCCCCCGCGCAAGGGCCGGGTTGATCACCCGTTCAAGGTGGTCGCGCCGCGCGGCGGTGAAAAGCAGGATTTCAGTTTCGGGCGACCAGCGATCCGTAGCCCCTTCGAGCACCAGCGCGCGTATCTCTTCAGCTCCGGGAGAGCCACCGGGTTCCCGCGTCAGGATCACATCGTGACCAGAGGACCGCAGGTCATCGGCCAGCAATCGGGCTTGCGTAGACTTTCCCGACCCGTCGATGCCCTCAAAGGTGATGAACAGCCCGGCCTTGGTCACATTGCGGTCTCGGGGCCCTGGACGATCTGCTGAAACAGCAGATTGGCCGCTGTGCGCACGCGCACCACGAAGCCGCCACGCTCAACCGCCTGTTCGGCGACCAGAGGCACGCGCACTTCGGGCAGCCCTTCGGGCGAAAATACCAGTTCACCAAGCACCTGACCAGCTTGGACAGGTGCCTCGATCGGCCCGTTATAGACCACTTCGGCATCGATCGCCTCGGCCCCCAGAACGGGGACCAGCGTCGAGACGTCTTGCGGGGCAACCAGGGCTACCGTCGGCTGGGATCCCATCCAGACTTCGGCTTCCGCGAGGCGGGTTCCGGCTTTGACAAGTTCGCTTTGGGTAAATTGGCGAAACGACCAGTTAACAATGGCCTCGGCCTCCTCTGCGCGGGCGCGGTCCGTCTCAAGGCCCGAGATCACGAAGATCACCCGGCGATCGCCCTGTTTGGCCGAGCCGACAAGGCCGAAACCGGCCTCCTGAGTATGGCCTGTTTTCAGGCCATCGGCACCGATACCCAGACCCAGAAGCGGGTTGCGATTGAACCGGTTGGCAGGCTCTTTCTCGTCAAACAGGAATTCCTTTTCCGCAAACATTGGATAGAATTCGGGGAAATCTTCGATCAGGCGTTGCGCCAGAATAGCGAGATCGCGCATCGACATCCGATGCCCGGCGGCAGGCCAGCCCGATGAATTCATGAAGGTCGAATTCTCCATGCCCAACTGTTTGGCGCGCTGGGTCATCATGCGGGAGAAACCGGCCTCGGTCCCGTCCGGGCTCAGGGCCTCGGCCAGCACCACGCAAGCGTCATTGCCTGACAAGACGATGATCCCGCGCAGCAGGTCCTCGACCGTGACGCGGTCAGTGGTGTCCAGAAACATGGTCGATCCGCCAAAGGACATCGCATGTTCCGAGACCGGCAACCTTTCGGTCAGATCCAGCCGCCCATCGCGCACCGCCTCAAAGCCCATGTAAAGCGTCATCAGCTTGGACATGGAGGCGGGCGGCAGAGGCTCATAGCCATTCTTGGACATCAACACCGTGCCGGTGGTTTGATCAAGCACATAGGCCGAGGTCGCCCGGGTGTCGAACGCAAGCGCAGGCAGTGCAAGTGCCAGGCTCAGCACCGCTGCGCTGGTTAGTCGGGTGAGGGCCGCGAAAGGCTGTTTCATGGATCAAACTCTCCCGGTTCAATTGGTAACAGGATAGGCATCCGAAAAGCCCACATCCTTGACCTGCCTGAGCAAGGTAGAGCGTTCAGATGCGGATTGCGCAGGGCCGACAACGACGCGCCAGAACCGTTTGCCATTGGCTGTCTGCTCAAAGACAGTGGGTACCATGCCCGCACTGCGCATCATGCCGGCCGTGTTATTGGCATTTTCCTCGACGCTGAAAATGCCGATCTGAATGTAGGGCTTGCTGAGTGACGAGGCCACACGCGTCGCCTCGGGCGCGGGCGCGGGCGAGGGGGCGGCGGCTGGTTGCGGGCTGGCCGTCGGGACCGGTGGCGTCGAGCCGACTGCCGAAGCTGTCGCGGCCGCGGCCACCTGTTCTTCGTCCAGAGCTGCGCCTGCCTGTGCGATCGGATCCAGCGGCTCTGCGGTGATCTCTTCGGCGGTCTCGATCCTGTCAACGTCTTCCGGCGGTGCAGCCTCGGGGACGGATTCACGCACCAGAGCGGTCACGTTCAGCTGCACCGGGGCCCCGGCCAGCATGCCCAGAGCCGCCGCCGCATCAGATGATGTCTGCAGCCGTGGTCCGGGAATATCACGCTCGCGGCGGAACAAGGCACCGATGACGAACCTGCCATTGGCCGAATTGCGAATGATCACACGTTCAGGTTCGCCAACATCGGGATGCGCAACCCAGACGCCCCCCAGAGAGGGGCGGCCGTCCCAAAGCCCGGCTTCGGTGACCTGAAACACCTCTGGTGCTTCGACATCGCGTTCGACCAGCTTGGTCGCGGCCGGGGCCGAGGCGACCTCGCCGGTGCCGCTGGTTGAAGGTTGCAGGAACGCTGGCATGTCTTCACACCCGGCCAACAGCGCAAGGGCGACTGTCAGCCCTGCTGCGCGAGTGGTTACTCTTTGCATCACGCGGTGATGTCTCATGCTTGTCGCCCTTTGCCCGTTCATTGCGGCGTATTCTTTACGCTCTGATCCCCGTCCGGATTGCTTCCGGCGAGGCGCTGCCTTCTGGTTGATAGGCAAGATAGCGCCAGTCACGCAGCAAGGGAAGCATCGGCTTTCACCATCGGCAATTTTCCCCATGGGGGCCTGCCCATTTCCTCTTGCTCATAGGCGTCTTGCACCCTAAACCCGGCCGCGTTGGACCAGCGACCGGGGAGGTGGCAGAGTGGTCGAATGCGGCGGTCTTGAAAA
>NZ_JBASXK010000030.1:0-1864 GCF_049276915.1 Aestuariivita sp.
GTTGCTGGGTGCAGCCAAACATCTGGCGGAAACACGCGATTTCATAGGCACCGCCGTGCTGATTTTTCAACCGGCCGAGGAAGGATTGGGGGGCGCGCGCGGCATGCTGGCTGACGGACTATTTGAGCGGTTCCCCTGCGACGAGGTGTACGGCATGCACAATTCCCCGAACGGGCAGCCCGGCACCGTTGGCATCTGCAAAGGCCCCGCGATGGCGGGCGCGTCCTTCTTCGACATCACCGTACAGGGCAAAGGCAGCCATGCCGCCATGCCGCACCAGTCGCGTGATCCGCTGGTCATCGCCTCGGACCTTGTGGGCAGCATCCAGACGATTCTCTCGCGTAACGTGGCGCCCCTGGACACCTGTGTGCTGTCGGTGACGCAAATCCACGCCGGCTCTGCGTATAACGTGGTGCCAGACACGGCGACGCTGGCAGGGACAATCCGCTACTTCAAGCAGGAAGTCTGCGATCTGGCCGAGCAGCGCATGCGCGAGCTCTGTGCGGGTTTCGCCACCGCCTACGGCGTCGAAATCAGCGTTGATCACCGCAACATATTTGACGTGCTGATGAACGACGCAGCGCTGTCAGACGCCTATCTGGAGGCTGCCGAGGACATCGTGGGCAAAGAGAATATCTCGGGCACAGACGAGCCGGCCACAGGGTCGGAAGACTTTGCGGACATGCTCAAGGTTGTGCCGGGTGCATATTGCCGGATCGGCCATTCGGGCACCACGGGTCTGCATAATCCCAGCTTTTTCCTTGATCCCGACGTGCTGCCCGTTGGGGCATCCGTCATGGCGCGCATCGTCGAACGGAGGTTGTCCGCATGAACCCGCTTGAATTGCCTTTCGACACAGATGAGATGCTGGCGGGCTTGCGCCCCTGGATCGAATGTGAAAGCCCCACGTGGGACGCGGATGCCGTCAACCGCATGATGGATATCGCAGCCTATGACATGGCCACGATGGGGGCGACGGTGGAGCGTATTCCCGGACGCATGGGTTTTGGCGGGTCGGTGCGCGCGCGCATGCCGCATCCCGATCACGGGCGCGTGCCCGGCATCCTGATCGCGGGACATATGGACACGGTGCACCCCATCGGCACGCTCGACGTGCTGCCCTTCAAACGCGACGGTGACATTTGCTATGGCCCCGGTCTGATGGACATGAAGGGTGGCAACTATATTTCGCTGGAGGCGGTACGCCAGCTAATTCGTGCTGGCGCGCAGACGCCCCTGCCTGTGACGGTGCTGTTTACCCCAGACGAAGAGGTCGGCACACCGTCGACCCGTGGCCTAATCGAGGCGGAGGCTGCGCGCAGCGCCTATGTGCTGGTGCCCGAGCCAGGCCACGACGACGGCGGCGTGACCATCGGACGCTACGCCATCGCGCGGTTCAATCTGGCGACCAAGGGCGCGCCCAGCCACGCGGGCGCCCGTTTGAAGGACGGCAAGAGCGCCATCGCCGCGATGGCGCGCCGCATCATCGAGATCGAGGATATGACGGGAGAGGATTGCACCTTTTCGGTAGGCGTCATCCATGCAGGCCAATGGGTCAATTGCGTCTCCTCCTCCTGCACCGCAGAGGCTTTGAGCATGGCGAAAAAGCAAGAGGACCTCGACGATGGTGTGCAGCGCATGCTGGCCCTGCAAGGCACGAAAAACGGGGTTGATTTCATTGTTGAGCGTGGCGTTACCCGCCCCGTTTGGAAGCCTGACACTCCAGGCACCGCCAAGATTTTCGAAGTGGCCAAGCAAATTGCAAAGGAGCTGGGCTTTGAGATGAAGGGCCGCAGCCAGGGCGGTGGGTCAGACGGGAATTTCACCGGCGCGATGGGCATTCCCACACTGGATAGTTTGGGGG
>NZ_JBASXK010000031.1:0-74376 GCF_049276915.1 Aestuariivita sp.
CTGAACGGCCAGATAGCCGCCTTGAGGCGGTCAGCCGGGCCAAAGCCCGAACGGCCCGCAGTTGCCGGAGAGACCCGAGCCGCGAAATCGGCGATTTCGACCGACTTCTTCAACACAATCCACCCATACTGACGAAGGCTGCAGAAACAATCGAGGTCGGCTTCGGCCTCACAGCTGCCATTCGTTGCAAAACAATCGAATGCCAGCCGAGACCCAACCGGACAGTCGTCCGGGCTCGCCGCTATTCCGCGGCGACCTGTGCTTGGACGGCCTCGACCCGGACGGCCGAGAATTTGAACTCGGGGATCTTGCCGTAGGGGTCCAGCGCGGGGTTGGTGAGGATGTTGGCGGCGGCTTCGACATAGGCGAAAGGCAGGAACACCATGTCTTCGGCAACAGCGCGGTCTGCGCGGGCCATGACCTCGATCGATCCGCGTCGGGTGGTCAGGCGCAGCATGCCACCCGGGGCGACGCCAAGACGGCGCAGGGTCTTGGGGTGGAGCGAACAGTTGGCCTCGGGTTCGACCGCGTCCAGAACCGTGGCGCGCCGGGTCATCGACCCCGTGTGCCAGTGTTCGAGCTGCCGCCCCGTGGTCAGGATCATCGGGTATTCGGCGTCCGGGGCCTCATCGGGCGGGATCACGGAGGCCGGCGTAAAGCGGGCGCGCCCGTCGGTGCGCGGGAACCCATCGCCGAACACGATCGCCTGACCCGGATCCTCGGGCGAGAGCGAGGGATAGGTGACAGCGTTTTCACGCTCCAACCGGTCCCAGGTGATATTGGTGAGCGATTTCATGTTCAGCTTCATCTCGGCAAAGACCTCGGCGGGGCCGCTATAGGACCAGCCCAGACCCAGCCGCTTGGCCAGTTCGACTTCGATCCACCAGTCTTCCCTGGCCTCACCCGGAGGCGCGATGGCGGCGCGGCCCATCTGCACCTGACGGTTGGTGTTGGTCACGGTGCCGGATTTCTCGGCAAAGGCCGAGGCGGGCAGGATCACATCGGCAAAATTCGCAGTCTCGGTCAGGAAGATGTCCTGCACGACAAGGTGATCAAGCTTGGCAAGCGCATCGCGAGCATGTTCCACATCCGGGTCGGACATGGCCGGGTTTTCGCCCAGGACATACATCGCCTTGATGTCGCCGGTATGCACCGCATCCATGATCTCGGTGACTGTAAGGCCCTTCTGGTTCGAAAAGTCCCCCGAGCCCCAGACATCGGTAAAGGCCGACCGCACGCCGTCATCGGTGACGGTCTGGTAATCGGGCAGGAACATCGGCACCAGCCCCGCATCCGAGGCACCCTGAACGTTGTTCTGGCCGCGCAGCGGATGAAGGCCGGTTCCGGGGCGGCCCACATGACCCGTCATCAGCGCCAGCGAGATCAGGCAGCGCGAGTTGTCCGTGCCGTGGATATGCTGGGACACGCCCATGCCCCAGAAGATCATGCCAGCCTTTGCGCCGGCAAAATCACGCGCCACGGCGCGCAGGGTGTCGGGGGCGATGCCGCAGATCTTGCTCATCGCTTCGGGGGTGAAGCCGGCCAGATGCGCCTTCTCGGCCTCCCAGTTCTCGGTATAGGCGTCGATATATTGTTTGTCGTAGAGACCTTCCTCGACGATCACATGCATGATCGCATTCAGCATCGACACATCCGCGCCGGGGCGGAATTGCAGCATATGGGTCGCAAAGCGTTTCAGGGCCTGCCCGCGCGGATCCATCACGATCAGCTTGCCGCCGCGTTTGGTGAATTGCTTGAAATAGGTCGCCGCGACCGGGTGGTTCTCGATCGGGTTGGCACCGATGACGATGGCCACATCCGCGTTCTCGATCTGGTTGAACGTGGCGGTGACCGCGCCCGAACCCACGTTCTCGATCAGCGCCGAGACGGATGAGGCATGGCACAGCCGCGTGCAGTGATCGACGTTGTTGTGACCAAAGCCCTGACGGATGAGCTTTTGAAACAGATAGGCCTCTTCGTTGGTGCATTTGGCCGATCCGAAACCGGCGACTTCACGGCCCCGGCCCTTCAAGCCGTTTGCGGCGAAATCCAGCGCCTCGTCCCATGTCGCTTCGCGGAAATGGGTCTGCCAGTTGCCCGGATCGACGTTCAGGCCCTTGGCGGGCGCATCCGCGCGCCGGATCAGCGGTTTGGTGAGGCGATGGGCGTGGTGGATATAGTCAAAGCCAAAGCGCCCCTTGACGCAGAGCCGGCCTTCATTCGCCGGGCCATTGATGCCGTCGACGTATTTCACGCGCCCGTCCTTGACCTTGAGCGAGACCTGGCAGCCGACACCGCAGAAGGGGCAGATGCTGTCGACTTCGCTGTCGAAATCGGCGCTGTCTCCGAGCTGGTCATCGTCCAGAACCGTCGCCGGCATCAAGGCCCCGGTGGGGCAGGCCTGCACGCATTCGCCACAGGCCACACAGGTGCTGTCACCCATGGGATCGGCCATGTCGAAGGTCGGATAGCTGTCATGGCCGCGCCCGGACATGCCGATCACATCATTGACCTGCACTTCGCGGCAGGCGCGCACGCACAGACCGCATTGAATGCAGGCGTCCAGATTGACGCGCATGGCCACATGGCTGTCGTCAAGCAGGGGAATGCGCCCCTCTTCCAGCTTGGGAAAGCGGCTTTCGGATATGCCGTTCGCATCCGCCATGTCCCACAGATGCGACGAGCGGTCATGTGACCGATCGCGTTCGGGCTGATCGGCCAGCAGCATTTCCACGACCATCTTGCGGGCGTTTTCCGCGCGCGCCGAGTTGGTTGTCACAACCATGCCCTCGCGCGGTTCACGGATACAGGAGGCCGCCAGCGTGCGTTCGCCCTCGATCTCGACCATGCAGGCCCGGCAGTTGCCATCCGGGCGATAGCCGGGGGCCGGTTTGTGGCACAGATGCGGGATCACCAGACCCCGACCATTGGCAATCTCCCAGATGGTGAGCCCGGCTTCTGCCTCGACGGTTTTACCATCGAGCGTGAAAGTGATCTTTTCGGACATTTCTGTCTCCTGTTCGCGTTGGCCCAGTATAGATCAGCCCAACCCCGGGACCGGACTCCCAATCCCGACACACCTTGCAGAAATTGCGCCACCGGGGTTTCCGATGCGAACGCTCTTGCCCCGATCCTGCGAATTTCGTCGCGGCGACGGGGGGATGCTCTTTCCACCGCGCCGCAGCCCGGCTAAGTCTTGGGAAATCTATCCGAAAAGGCTGTCATGTCCCATATTACCCTCATCCGACACGGTCAGGCCAATACTGGTGCCCGCGACGAGAAAAGCTATGACCGGCTCAGCCCGCTGGGCCACCAGCAGGCGGCGTGGCTGGGTGATCACCTGCGCGCCAGCCGGGCCCATCACCCGCGCATCTTTTGCGGCACGCTGACCCGGCATATCGAGACGGCCCAAAGCATGGGGTTCTCCGAAGGTATCACGCAGGATGCGCGGCTGAACGAGTTGGAGTATTTCACTCTGGCCTCCCTGTTCGAGGCGCAACATGGCGTGTCTGTCCCGACCGAGCGCGAAAGCTTCGTGGTCCATCTGCCCGAGGTTTTCACAGCCTGGAAGGATGGCAAGATCCAGTCTGCGCCCGAAAGCTTTGCGAATTTTGAAGATCGCGTAATGTCGGCGCTGCATGACATCAGCCAGGGCGATGGCCCGGCCCTTGTGGTGACCTCAGGCGGGTTGATCGCAATGGCCATGCGACAGGTCATGGGGCTGGAGATTGCCGCGATGGCGCGCGTGGCTCTGGCGATCATGAACACCTCGATGCATCGTCTTTTTCCGATCGGCAATCAGCTCTCGCCGGTTCTGTTCAACGCGGTTCCACATCTCGAACACCCTGAGCGCCACTATGCTCAGACCCATCTCTGACGGAAAGGGAGCTTTCATGCTCAAGCTGCATTATGCGCCGGGCAGCGTTGCCTCTGTGGTGGCGATCACGCTCAACGAGGTGCAGGCGGAGTACACGCGCGTCCGTGTGGATTTTGCCAATAGCGAACAACGAGGGGCGGCATATCTGGCGATCAACCCGAAGGGCCGCGTGCCTGCTTTGGAAACGCCGCGCGGTGTTCTGACCGAGACGGCGGCAATCCTGGATTACATCGCGGCGACCCATCCAAAGGCCGGGCTGGTTCCTGACGATCCCTATGACGCTGCGCGGATGCGCAGCGCCATGGTCTATCTGGCAAGCACCATGCATGTGAACCACGCCCATGGCGCGCGCGCCATGCGTTGGGCGGATGAGCCCTCGTCCTGGGCGGATATGAAACGCAAAATGCCCCAGAACATGAGCGAAAACGCGGCCTATGTCGAAGAGCATGTCATGACGGGGCCCTATGTACTGGGAGACGCGTTCAGCCTGGCGGACCCCTATCTGTTTGTCGTATCCACCTGGCTGGCCGGCGACGGTGTGGATATCGCAGCATTTCCCAAACTCGCCGCGTTCCAGGCGGCCATGTGGGAGCGCCCGTCCGTGCAGACGGCCCTCTCGGAGCGCATCTTGCGAAGGGATTGAGACGTCGATGACACATCTGTGGGTCAGGGCCGAGCAGCGGCCAAATGAAGAACGTGTCGGGCTGACACCGGAAGGTGCCAAGGCGCTGATCGCGGCCGGGATCTCTGTGAGCGTCGAGGAAAGCTCGGTGCGCGCGATCCCGATTGACGGGTATCGCGCGGCGGGCTGCGCCATCACGCCCGAGAACAGCTGGCCCGGGGCTCCTGAGGAGGCGATCATTTTCGGCCTCAAGGAACTGCCCGACGATGGCACGCCGCTGAGGCACCGCCATATCCTGTTTGGCCATGCCTACAAGGGCCAGCCTGCCGGTCAGGTCCTGCTTGCCCGTTTCGGTGCGGGCGGGGGTACACTGTATGATCTGGAGTATCTTGTGAACGAAGAGGGCCGGCGGGTTGCGGCCTTTGGCTATTGGGCGGGATACGCCGGGGCGGCGGTCGCGCTGAAATGCTGGGTGGCGCAACAGGGCTCTGGGCTGTGCGGGCCGGTCGCGACCTATGACAGTTCAACCCATTTGCTGGCGGATTTGCAGTCTCAGCTTGTGGCTACCGGCTCTCACCGGCCCACGGCGATCGTGATCGGAGCGCTGGGGCGCGTGGGTACCGGAGCGGCGGATCTGTGCACCGCCATGGGCGTGCCGGTGACCCGCTGGGACATGGCCGAAACCGCCAGCGGCGGGCCGTTCCCGGAAATCCTGCAGCATGATATCTTTCTCAACTGCATTCTGGCGCGCCCCGGCACACCGGTCTTTGTTCCCGCCAGCGCCAGGACCGCTGCACGGCGTCTGTCGGTGATCGGCGATATCTCGTGCGATCCGGACAGTGATTTTTCTCCGATCAAGGTCTATGATCGCACGACCACATGGGACGCGCCGGCCCTGCGGGTGCATGAGACACCGCCGCTGGACGTGACCGCCATCGACAATCTGCCGTCGCTCTTGCCGGTGGAAAGCTCGCAGGATTATGCAGAGCAGCTCTTGCCCTCGCTGCTGACGTTGCGCAACCTCGAGGACGGGGTCTGGGGACGGGCAGAACAGACATTCAAGGATCAAATGGAAAGGCTTGGCGCATGACAATTCACTGGTGTGGAACGGGCCTGTCGGCCATTCCGGGGCTGCGACGCCTGATCGAAGCGGGCCATTCCGTAAAGGTCTGGAACCGGACGCTGGACAAGGCGCGCGATGCGGTTGGAGACCTGAGCGATGCCATCGCCGTCTTTGACATCGACGCGCTGGACGCCGAGTTGCAGGCGGGCGACGTCGTCGTGTCGATGCTGCCGGGTGACTGGCATGTGCCACTGGCCAAACGGGCGATCGCGAAGCGCGCGCATTTCGTGTCGTCCTCCTATATCGCGCCGGAGATGCGCAATCTGGACGCGGCCGCGCGCGACGCAGGTGTCGCACTGGTCAACGAGGTCGGGCTTGATCCCGGCATCGACCATCTCATGGCCCATGCCCTGATGGCGGCCTATCGCGGCTCGGATGCGTTTGATCCGGGCAATACCATCAGCTTCATCTCATATTGCGGCGGCGTGCCGAAACACGCCAACCCGTTCCGCTACAAGTTCAGCTGGTCGCCGCTGGGCGTGCTGAAAGCGCTGCGCTCGCCGTCCAGGTCGATTCGGAATTTCTCGGAATTGCGGGTGAACCGTCCCTGGGATGCGATCTCCAGCTATACCGCTCCGCTGCCGACCCCGGAGAGTTTCGAGGTCTATCCCAACCGCGACAGCCTGCCCTTCATGGAGGATTACAACTTCGACCCCGCCTGGCCGGTGAAAGAGTTCGTGCGCGGCACATTGCGCCTGAATGGCTGGGCCGAGGCCTGGAGCGATGTGTTTTCCGAGATCGAAACGCTGGAAGGGCCCAAAGGTGAGGCGCGGCTCAAAGAGATGTCCGATGCGTTCTGGGCCAGCAATGCCTATGACGAGGGCGAGCCGGATCGCGTGATCCTCTGTGTCAGCCTGAAGGCCGAACAGGACGGGGAGCCGGTCTGGCATCAGACCTATGCGATGGATGCATGGGGCGATGCGCGCGGCACGGCCATGGCGCGGCTGGTCTCGATCCCGGTTTCGCTGGCGGTGGAGGCGGTTCTGAACCGTCAGATCGCAGCGGGTGTGCATGCCGCGCCATCGGATCCGAAACTGGTCGGGGCCTGGATGGGCGAGATTGACCGGCTGGCGCAGCATCTGGCGATTGTCGACCACCTGGCCTAGCGCGATCCGGTGCGGGCAGCGCCTTTGGGGGCCAGCCCCAAACCCCCGCCGTATTTCGAGCAAGAAGAAGGATGGGCGCGGGGGGCCTCAGAACAGGGCGTTTTCTTCGTCGGATGAGGAGATGCCCAGGGCCTCGAGGCCGTTTTCGAGGTTTTCCGACAGATGCGGAGTGCCGATCAGGTAATCCGCGCAGGGTGTCGTTGCTTCGGACAGGGCCGTTTGCACGGCCTCGGCGTATTCCTCGGGCTCGAAGCTGCCGCGGCCGATCCACATCACGGCCACCAGTTCGGCCTGTTCGTCCTCGGTCATCTGATCGATCAATCCGCGTAGTTCACCCTCGGCTCGGCCGAGTTCGCGGCTCATCAGGATCACCTGGGCAATCTTTGCGGTAGACAGGTTTTCCATGTCAAAACTCCTCATGTTCGCACAAGACCCATCTGTGGGGCTTTGGTGCCGGGAGTCTTTGATCTCACGCAAACAGGCGGTAGTACATCCAATCGGGCATGAACTGGCTGGCGCGGAACACCAGCGAGAACATCCGCGGGAAGCTTTTCTTGAAGCGATCCGTGCGCATATGCGCGATCATTTCATCGGCTGCGGCATCGGGTTCCATGATGAAGGGCATGGAGAAATCGTTCTTGTCGGTCAGACGGGTCCTGATGAAACCGGGATTGGCCAGTTGTACGGTCACACCGGTGTCCTTGAGATCGGCATACATGCTTTCGGCAAGCGACATCGTTCCGGCCTTGGAGGCGGCATAACCGATCGCTCCCGGCAACCCGCGGAAGCCCGACAGCGACCCGGTTATGACGATATGGCCCTGGTTGCGCGCCACCATGGGCGGAACCGCCACCCCCATGACCCGCATCATGCCGGTGAAATTGACATCGGCCATGGCGTTGGCCTTTTCGACATCCCATTGCGTGGCCTTCATGGGCCAGTAGACGCCTGCAAGAAACACCACGCCGTCGATCTCACCGACCCGAGCGGCAGCGGTTTGCACGCTGTCCATGTCGGCGACATCCATGGCCACTGCGCGCGCCGTTTCGCCCAGCGTGGCGACCACGGCCTGCAGCTTTTCCTCGGAGCGCGCGGACACGATCACATGGGCACCGGCGGCGCTGAGCTTTTGGGCCAGAGCCGCACCAAGACCTTCGCTGGCTCCGACCAGCCAGTATGTTTTGCCCTTGAAGGATCTCATGCGGCTTTTTTCTGCTCGGTTTCGGCGGGGCGCATGGTCGCAACAAGCTCGGCCACCTGAATGCCGAATTTGCGGAACTGGCTGCGGTTCACGATCGTGCCATTGGGGGCAAGATACATCCAATCCACTGCATCCAGCACGTGACCGCCCGATTCTTGGGGAAGACGGAACTTGTAGTTCAGATAGACTGCCGAGCCGGTCTGAGCGCCGGTTCCCGTGCCCACCACGTCCGAGGCTGTCGCCTTGATCTGTCCGTCGTTGCCCAGGTTGAGTTGCCACTCGCGATCCTGCGTCGAGCCGTCGTCATAGCGGAAATGTTCTTTGAGAATGCCGGTGTTGCCGGTCCAGCTGACATCGAAATCGGCGTCGAACCGTGAGCTGACGCGCCCAAGAGGACCATAAATGACGCCCTCGCATTTGACCGGGCCGTTCAGATGGGTCCGCAGGTCAAACTGCGGCTGGCCCTTGACATAGTCTTCGGGCTTTTGCGCCACGAAGGACCAGAAACGCTGTCTGATGTACCCAAGGGCCAGCACGATGGCACCGCCCGAGAGAACCAAGATTAGAGACTCCATTATCCGTTCTCCTTGATGTCCGTGCGGGCCAACAAGATGATCGCCAACACTTTCAACGCGCATGGCACCGCCGCATAGAGCAGGGTCAAAAGAACCAGAGCGTTTTCCGGGTTATCCGGCCCCGCGCGGAAACCCGCCGCGTCAAGCGCGGGCAGCAGGATCGCCGCCGCGAAGGCCAGAGTGAATTTCGAAACGAAGGACCACAGACCAAAGCCTTCGGAGGCCGATGGCGCGATCCGGGCCATGCGGGTTGCGAACATCGCAGGCAACAGCGTCAGATCCGCACCCAAAGCCGCGCCAGAGGCCAGACAGATGATCGCAAACAGCGCCACATCGCCCGCGTCCAGCGTGATCGCAAAGCCAAAGGCGATGATCGACAGCACCATCGCGCAGAGCAAAACCCGCTTAGGTCCATAGGTTTCGGCCAGTTTGCCCCAGAGCGGGGCTGCCATGGCGGCGGACAGGAAGAAGACCAGCAGGAGCGGCCCCTCCATGCCCGGGGCCAGCAGGCGGCTTTCGACGAAGAACAGGAACAGCGTCGAGCTGACGGCGACGGGGGCGGCGTTCAGCAAGGCGATCAGCAACAGACGCCGGGCCAGCGGATCACGCAGAACTACGCCAAACCCCTGTGAGGGGGCCGTGACGGCGTTATTCCATTCGTGACGCATGGCCATGAGCGCCATCAGTGCCACGATGGCAAATCCCAGCGCAAAGCCGGCAAAGGGCTGATCCATCACCGAGGCCAGCGCGACAGGCGCGATGGCCGCCAGACAGACGCCAAGAAGTGCTCCGGTTTCACGCCAGCGCGCCAGACGCAGATGGCCGTTCCCCTCGATCTGGTCGGCCTTGAGCACGCCTTGTGCATAGAAATTGATGGTCAGAAAGCTGAAGGCGGAAAACACCACGGTCAGCATTGCGGCAAACCAGACAAGCGGAGGAATCGGGGGCTGTACCGCGAAGAGGCCCAGCATGGCCAGGGCGATCACGATCAGCGCGATCCCGACGGTCAGCGCCCGTTTGTGGCGCAGCCGCTCGGAGAGCTTGCCCAGCAGCGGATCCTGCACCACGTCCAGAAGGCGCAGCCCGAAGAGGACAGCGCCCAATGCGGCAAGGCTCACGCCGTATTCATCGACGTAAAACTTGGGTGCGTGAATATAGATCGGCAATCCCGCCGCCGCGAGAAGGGCTGCAAACAGCGCGTAGGCTGGCAGTCGATCTGACGTTCTATGGGCTGCCACGACGGTCATCCACGCGTTACTTCCTGTTCGGGCGGTGTCGGACGGACCCGGTATCTGGAGCCTTTCCACCACAGCTTGAGAGCCTGCCAGTGGATCAGCGCCTGCACGCGGCGCGAGCCCAGCGGCCGGCGGATCAGCGAGGACAGGATCGACCGGTTGGTCAGTGCCTTGCGCGCGCCTGTGAGCGTGGCGATCAGGCCGTCCTGCCCGCGACCGCTGTAATCGATCCAGATGCCGACACGATCCTCATTGATGTCAAAGCGGAACTCGTAGCCGCCTTCGATCTTCTGGAACGGCGAGACATAAAAGATCTTCTCGGCGCGCATGCGATCGGTCCGCTGAATGGGCCGGTGATCGGGATGATGGATCAGATAGGAATGGCGTTCGCCAAAGGTGTTGGTGACTTCGGCAATCACGGCTGTCAGATCATCCGCATCCGAATAGCACAGCCAGAAGCTGACCGGATTGAAGACGTGGTTCCAGAACCTGGGCTGAGCCAGCAGCATGATCCGCGACGGGCTGGGCAGTTGGTATTCCGCGAGCACGTCGCGCACCCATGCAGCACCTTGGCCGGCACCTGGGGCACCTCCGTGGTCGCTGTCCAGCAGCGAGCACACGCCGCGCGCGTTGCGCTTGAACAGGCGTGGACTGTCCAGCACATCCTCGGCATTCAGCATCACATAGTCGATGGAATAGCGGAATGCATTGCTCACCTCGCCCTTGCGACCATGATAGGTCTGACCCTGGATATGATGGATCGCGCTGGTCATTCGGCGGCGATCTCGAGGGAGGCGCTGCGGCGCATGGCTTCGACCACTTCGACCGCGCTGCCCAGACCGTCTTCGTGAAAGCCGTTCTTCATCCAGGCTCCGCAGAACCAGGTGCGATTGGTGCCGTTGAAGGCGCGCACCTCATCCTGGGCGGCCAGCGCAGCCAGATCATAGACCGGATGGCGCAATGTGACCTGATCATAGATCAGCTCTTGGCGGATGGTGCGCTTGGTGTTGAGGGTCACGAAATGCAGGTCATCCATCGGGATGGGCTGCAGCGAGTTCATCCAGTAGGTCAGATCGATGCGGTCTGACTTTGCACCCGAATCCTCGGTATAAACCCAGCTGGCCCAGGTCTTGCGGATCCTGGGCATGATGGATGTGTCTGCGTGCAGGATGATGTCATTGGGCTGATAGGCGATCGCTCCGAGGGATTTCTGCTCGCGCTCGCAGGGGTCGGTCAGCATCTTCAGGCTGTCATCGGAATGGGTGGCGAAGACCACGTCGTCGAATGCTTCCCAGTCGCCGCCCCAGGCTTTGACTTCGACGCCTGACACCGTGCGGCGCACCGCCTGGACCGGCGTGCCAAGGCGTAAGTCGATCCCCTTGGAGATCATCGCCTGTTCCAGACGGTTGACATATTCGATGGAGCCGCCCTGCACCGTGTACCACTGGTGCTGGCCCGAGTGGTTCAACAGCGCGTGGTTTTCAAAGAACTGCACCATCGCATAGGCAGGGAAATCCATGATCTTTTCCGTCGGCGTGGACCAGATCGCGCCAGACAGCGGCAGCAGATAATAATCGCGGAACCATGCGCCTGTGCCCATCAGGTCGAGAAATTCGCCCGTGGTGAGGGTAGGATTGGCCTTGGCCAGCCCGAGCGCATTGGCATTGAAGCGAAAGATATCGCGCACCATGCGCAGGAAGCCGGGCTTGAGCGCATTGCCACGCTGCGCAAACAACGCATCCAGCGAGTGCAAGCCGTATTCGAACCGGCCACCGTCGATGGAGGCTCCAAAGCTCATGTTGCTTTTGGTGACAGCGACATCAAGTTGCTGGAACAGAGCGGCAAGATGCGGATAGTTGGCATAGTTGAAGACGATGAAGCCTGTATCCACCGGCTGATCGCCGTTCTTGCCTGCCATGATCGTTCTGGCATGCCCGCCCAGCCGCGGTTCGGCCTCGAACAGGGTGACAGAGTTGCCGTCGCCCAACATGAACGCAGCCCCCATACCCGATACTCCGGCGCCGACAACGGCAATCTTCTTTGGCGCGCCTGCGCTGATTTCGAATGGCATTCAGATATATCTCCGCCGTTAGAGGGCTTGACTGTGTTTACGGGGGACTGCCGGGATTGGATGCAAAAGAAACTGTGTGATAATTGTGATCCAACGAGTGCCAGCGTGCGTAAGCAGTTGTATGATGATCTCAGTTGATCCTGCAACGACCAAAGGCGTAAGTGCTCTGCAAAGGCGCGCTGTACTCAGCGGGCATCATCGGACACGAATGGACCAAGGGTTTATGGTCGACAAAGACACGACTGCCCGCGCGGACTGGATCGACCAGATCGAGCGCATCAGGGATGGTAAGGATCAGGCGGCTTTTGCCGAGCTGTTCGCGCATTTCGCGCCGCGCGTGAAGGCGTTCCTGATGAAGTCAGGCGCAGACGCGACGCTGGCAGAGGAATGCGCGCAGGAGGTCATGGCGACGCTGTGGCACAAGGCGCATATGTTCGATGCCGCGCGGGCATCGGTGGCAACGTGGATCTTCACGATTGCCCGGAACCGCAAGATCGACCTGCTGCGCAAACAACGACGCCCCGAGCCGGAAGAGCTGACCTGGGGCCCCGAAGCCGAGCCGGATCAGGAAGACACTCTGGTCCTACAACAAGAAAGTGAAAGACTGCGTCAGGCGCTTGCAGATTTGCCGGATGCACAGAGAGAACTGATCGAACGGGCCTATTTCGGGGATCTGAGCCATAGCCAGATCGCGGAACAAACAGGCCTGCCCCTGGGCACGATCAAATCCAGAATACGTTTGGCGCTGGACCGTTTGCGCCATGAAATGAAGTGAGTGAAACGATGACGACGATCAACAACCATCTGAGCGACGCTATTTTGATGGCATATTCCGCAGCCACGCTGCCGGAAGCCTTCAGCCTGATGGTCGCTACCCATATATCGCTGTGTGACGAATGCCGCGCGCGGGTGGAAAGCTTTGACGCTGTGGGCGGCGCGGTCCTGGAAGAGACAACGGTCGAGACCGTGAAGCTGTCCGGCGATGCACTGGCGGCCACGATGGCCCTGATCTCAGCAGGCGCCGCGGAACCGGCGGCACCCAAGCCTGCCCGCAAGGCCAGTATATTGCCGGCACCGTTGCAGGATTATGTCGGTGGGGATGTCGAGAATATCAAATGGCGTTCGGTTGGCATGGGTGTGAAGCAGGCGATCCTGCCGACCAGCAAGGCGGCCTCGGCGCGTCTGCTGCTGATACCGGCAGGGGCTGCCATGCCGGATCACGGGCACAAGGGCATCGAGATGACGATGGTGCTTCAGGGCGCGTTCATTGACGATGGCGAGCGCTTTGGGCGCGGCGATGTCGAAATCGCGGATAGCGATCTCGACCACACGCCCGTGGCGGATATCGGCGAGGATTGCATCTGTCTGGCCGTGACCGACGGTCCGCTGCAGTTCAAATCGCTGCTGCCGAAAATCGCGCAGCCTTTCCTGCGGATCTGAAGCGCAATTCCCGGCAAACCGCTTTGAAGACAGGCGCGCCCGGTCAGTATCCGCGCGCCGGATCCACGACGTTATGCAAAGGGGCACCCCTGCGATAGCGCAGGAGATTTTCGGCGAACATCCGGGCTGTGCGGCGATACCATCCATCATAGACGCTTGAGCAATGTGGGGTCAGGATGACGTTCTGCATGCTCCAGAACGGGCTGTTCTCGGGCAATGGCTCGGTGACGAAGACATCCAGCGCCGCCCCGGCCAGTGGTCCCGCCTCGAGAGCTGTGATCAGCGCCGCTTCGTCGCACACGCCGCCTCGCGATACATCGATCAATACCGCGCCCGGTTTCATGCGCGCGAAGGCACCGGCATCGATCAGGCCACGGGTTGAGGGCAGCAGCGGGACACAGACCAGAATGTAATCCGCGCGTGGATAGAGATCGTGCAAGGCTTCGGTACCGTGCACTTCATCCACATCAGGGGTGGCGGCCGGGCGCGCACGCACACCCAGAACATGCATTCCCATCGCTTTGGCCCGGCGGGCCGTGGCGCGGCCGGTCTGACCCAGCCCGATAATCAGCAGAGTTGCGCCTTGGATGGGGCGCACTCGAGCCTGCGACAACCACTGGTGGTTTTGCTGAGCCTTGTGAAAGCCGCGCAGATCCAGCGAAAAGGACAGCATCGCTGCGATGGTGTATTCGGCCATCATGTCCCCGGCGCTGCCTGCTGAATTGGTCACGGTCACCTGTGCCGGATCCCAGTTGCCTATGTGGTCAGTGCCCGAACCGCCCACCGAAAGCCATTTGATCTGGCGGTTCTCGACCAATGCCTCGCGCGGGTAGGGCGCGACCGGATCGAACCGGATCGAATAGACGACCTCGGCACCGGTCTGCGCGATCGCGCCGGGCAGGGCCTCGAAGGTTTCGCAGCTGTGCAACTCCAGGTCAGGGTGCAGGTCACGCACGATCTGAACTGTCTCGGCGGGCTGATCCGCATGAATGATCACAACGGGGGTCTTCATGGTCTAGACCGGGTCGGCCAGATGCTGACCGAGTGAGGCAAACAGGCTGCCATCAGCGGTCAGCCCCAGACAGGCATCCCGGATCGCACCGGCGCGGGCATCGCCCAGAACCGGGGCAGCAAAGCCCATGAACTTTTCGACGATCTCGGCCTCTCCGAAGGGCCTTTCGGCCCCGCCGCGCGCATGGGTCAGGCCGGATTTCAGCACGCGCCCGTCGGTGAGAACCAGATCGACATCCGCCGTGCGATGCGCCGGAAACAGCGCCTCGTGTTCGTCGCTGACCTCAAGGCGGGTCTGTGCGACCAATTTGGCCACCGCCGGATCGCTCAGACCGTCACCCGCGATCTGCTCGAGCCCGATCTGGCGGCGCACAAGCATGGCTGCGACGGAGAACGCCAGGGAATACTGCGCTTTCGAGGTCGTGTCCGGCATGCCGGGATACAGCGCGATCGCATTGGCAAAGCTGCGGATGATGACATTCTCGATCTGGTCATGGGTGACGCCATGTTCCAGGGCAAGTTCGCGCGCCGCGTCGATGGGCGCATGGGCCCAGCGGCAGACCGGATAGGGTTTGATATACTGGACAAGGGTCTGCCAGACCTGTCCCAGATCAGCCCAATGGGTCGCCGCCCCGGTGCCTTCCACGGTGATCGCGGGGGCACCGGTGAAGCCGCTTTCCGCCAGAATGGCCGCACTCATGCCCGCCAGCGCGCCCCAGCCCGAGCCGTCATGCAGCATGGTCGGGCTGGCGATCTCACGCATCATCTGGCTGCGTGGGCCGTGGAATTCCGCGATCCCAAAAGCCTCGCGCAGGGTCTCGCGGGAGTGACCGCGCAGACGTGCGGCCATGGCGGCCACGCCCAGCGCATTCCACGCGCCTGATGTGTGATAATCCGCCACGGTCGCGTGCAGTGCCATGCCGGCGCGGCCTGCGATCTCGTATCCTGTGACAAGTGCTGCAAGGGCATCGGGGCCCGAGAGGCCCGGCATCTTTTGCGCCAGCACCGCCAGCGTCGGCACGGTGACGACACCGACATGGCCCTTGACCGGGTTGAACCCGTCATGACCATCCAGATTGTCGGTCTGCGTGGCAGCGGCGTAAACCGCACCGGCCAGGCTGACCTGCCTGCCATCAAACAGCATCTGCGCGCCATGATCCGGATCACCGGAGCCATAGAGCTTGACCGTCGCCTCGCGTGCCAGGACCCCGGCCTGCATCGGGCCTGAGGCGATGCAGATGCCCAGCGTGTCCAGCATCAGGAGGGCGGCGCGCTCTATCACCGGGGCCGGCACATCGCGTGGGGTCAGGTTCAGGGCGAAATCGGCCACACGCGAGAGGGTTGCCCCCTGCCCGTCCACGAAATCCGTCATCTTGTTCATGTCAGCGCCCCTTATCCCGCCACGATCCTCCATGGCAGATCAAGGCGATGCTCTTGCAGATTGGCGGTCTCTCCGATCCGGTCGATGACCGCAAAAAGGCCGGGCGCATGCAAGGGTGTCAGAACACCATGCCATGTGCCACGATGGAGGTTAATGCCTTGCCCCGGTGCCGTCAGGAATGCCTGCGGCCTGGAAAGGGCGGATTGCGACACGATCACCAGGAAAGGGTGCTGGGTCATGGGCAGGAACGCTTGTGAACCCTCGGGATGGCATTCCAGAAGATCCAGCATGTAGGGCAGGCTGCGTGGCTGGGCGTCGAACAGGCTGATCCCGGCACGGCCATCCCTGCCGAAATCGAGCTTCGCCAGATCGTGATAGCGCCCACACAGGCCTGCGTTGATCAGCTTGTCGGGTTCCCCGCTGACCTCGAGCACATCGCCAAAAGGCGCAAAGGCCTGCGCGGTGAGCGGCTGGCAGACGATATCGCGGGTTTCGCTCATAGCTTGGGATGCCGGTTCACGTCTTTGTAGAGAAGATAGCGAAACGGCTCGGTCCCGGTCGCGATGCAGGCTTGCGGGCAGAAGGCGCGCAACCACATGAAATCTCCGGGTCCGACTTTGACCCAATCGGTGTTGAGCAGGTATTCGGCCGTGCCCTGAAGCACATATAACCCATGCTCCATGATATGGGTTTCGGCAAAAGGGATGCGCCCGCCCGGCTGGAAGGTCACGACGTTGACGTGGCAGTCATGGCGCAAATCCTGCGTATCGACAAAGCGGGTCGTGGCCCAGACGCCGTTGCAATCGGGCATGGCACTGGGCGGCACGTCGCGGTCATGGCTGACGACAGCGTCGGGTTTGCCCAGACCCGGAGCCGGTTCCCAGCGTTTGCGGATCCAATGCGTCTTGAACAACGCGTCGCTGCGGTTCCACAGCGCCCAGTCGGAACCTGCCGGGATATAGGCAAAGCTGCCCGGTTCCAGTGGGTGGGACTGGCCGTTCAGGGTGAGTTCGCCCTGCCCTTCGGCCACGAACAGGATCGCCTGCGCGCCTTCATCAGGTTCGGGCGTATCGCTGCCACCCCCGGGAGAGAGTTCCAGTGCATATTGGGCAAATGTCTCGGCAAAGCCGCTGAGGGGGCGCGCCAGGATCCATGCCCGCGCGCCCGTCCAGCCCGGCAGGAGGCTGGTGACGATATCGCGCTGGGTCTCGGCGGGAAGAACCGCATAGGCTTGGGTGAAGATGGCGGTGCCGACCGGGCTGACCTCTTGTCCGGGCAAGCCGCCGGGGGGGAAGGCGTAACTCACAGGATGTCCTCCAGCCTGAGCCGTGCGATCCGTTCGACCTGTTTGCAGGCCTCTTCGAATTCCACGGGTGTGTCGTTGTGAATACGTCGCTTGAATGCCGCCATGATCCCGGCCTTGTCGTGATCTCGCACCGCGATGATGAAGGGAAAGCCATGCTTTTCAACATAGGCCGTGTTCAACTCGCCAAACGACGCGCGCTCGGCATCGGTCAAGGCATCAAGACCGGCGCTGGCCTGCTCGGAGGTGCTTTGGGCCGTCAGCCTTCGGGCCGCGGCCAGTTTGCCCGCCAGATCGGGATGCGCGCAGAGCACGCCCCTGCGTTCCGCCTCGGAAGCGCTGCGAAAGACGCGCGCCAGGGCGTTGTGCAGGCCTGCCGGGGTGTCATGGGCCGGGCCAAGCTCGAGGTCGAACGCACGCTCTGCGATCCAGGGCGAATGTTCGAAAACGCCGCCGAAGCGCGCGACGAAATCCGGTCTGCCCATCAGGTGAGGGTGCAGTTTGTCCACCGGAGGATGCGTGTCCGCCCAATGCCGCGCGATGTCGATGCGGCGCGGGCACCAGACCCGGTCGAACCCCTTGATATAGTCGATGAAGCGCCGCAGCGCCTGCACCCGGCCCGGCCGGCCGATCAGGCGGCAGTGCAGGCCTATGGACATCATCTTGGCCGCCCCTGCCTCGCCTTCGGCATAGAGCGCGTCGAAACTGTCCTTGAGATAGGCAAAGAACTGATCGCCCGAGTTGAACCCCTGCGGCGTGGCAAACCGCATGTCGTTTGCATCCAGCGTATAGGGAATGATCAGCTGCGCCCGCCCGTCAACATCAAGCCAATAGGGCAGATCATCATCATAGGCATCCGACAGATAGGCGAACTGCCCGGTCTGGGCTGTCAGGCGCACCGTGTTGGCCGAACTGCGCCCGGTGTACCAGCCCAGCGGCGGCTCTCCGACCACTTCGGTGTGCAAGCGCACCGCTTGCGCGATCTGGTCGCGCTCGAAGTCTTCGTCCATGTCCTTGTGTTCGATCCATTTCAGACCGTGGCTGGCAATCTCCCAGCCTGCGTCCTTCATCGCTTCGACCTGTTCGGGGTTGCGCGCCAGAGCATCGGCAACGCCGTAGACCGTGACCGGGACATCCGCCTGCGTGAACAAACGATGCAGGCGCCAGAAGCCGGCACGCGCCCCGTATTCATAGATCGATTCCATGTTCCAGTGGCGTTGGCCGGGCCATGCAGCGGCACCGACGATCTCGCTCAGGAAGGCTTCGGAGCCGGCATCGCCATGCAGGATGTTATTCTCGCTGCCCTCTTCATAGTTCAGCACGAATTGGACGGCGATGCGCGCGCCGCCGGGCCATTGAGCATCCGGCGGGTTGGCCCCGTAACCGATCATGTTTCGCGGGTAACGCGCCATCTTTCACTGCCCCTTCATCATTGGCATTTTCAGTTTATGCCAGTCGGTTTGCGCAGGCTTTCAAAAAATACTTGAAAGAGCTTTCCAGCCGGACCCTTTTCAGCACTGCCAAAACTACGCTACCCAAAAGCTTATGCAACACCGCCAGGAGGGCGCACAATGGCTGAGGGCTATCTGACCACCCATGTTCTGGATACGGCGCGCGGCGTGCCCGCTGCAGGGCTGATGATCCGTCTTTTCCGCCTGTCCGGAGACACCCGCGAGATGCTGGCGGAGGCCATGACGAATGAGGACGGGCGCACAGGCAGCCCGATTCTGCCCAAAGACCGCTTTGAGGTCGGCACCTACGAGCTGGTCTTCGAGGCCGGCACATATCTGAGCGCCACAGGAACGCCCCCTGAGGACCCGAGGTTTCTGGACGTCATACAGATCCGCTTTGGGATCTCGGATGCGGATGCGCATTATCATGTGCCACTGCTGCTGTCGCCGTTCGGCTATTCGACCTATCGCGGCAGCTAGGCCTGGACCCGTGGTCAGCCTGCAGGTTTCTTGCCAAGGGGACGCGCAAATGCGAACCTGCTGTCTGAACAAGACATGAGCGCCCCATGCAGAAATCCGCCCTGTCCCAGCCCACGCAATTCCCGCAGGCAAGCGATGCCCGCAACCCCGGCATGGCGCTGGATATGCAGTGGGTCCGTTCTGTTCAGGCCAATACCTCGGCCATCGAACGTCGCGCGGCAACGCTGCCCGGGCGTCGCTCGGTCAAGAAGGAATGGCAGGCTGCCTGGCTGTTGAAGGCCATCACCTGCATTGATCTGACAACCTTGGCCGGGGACGATACCGAAGACCGCGTGCGCCGCCTGTGTGCCAAGGCGCATCAGCCAGTGCGCCCGGATATCCTGGCCGCGCTTGGCATGGAGGCGATCACCGTCGGCGCTGTCTGCGTCTATCACGACATGATCGGTGCGGCGGTGGAGGCCTTGAAGGGAACAGGCATTCCTGTGGCGGCTGTCTCGACCGGGTTTCCTGCGGGCCTTTCTCCGTTTCATCTGCGCGTCAAGGAAATCGAAGCAAGCGTCGACGCGGGTGCCGATGAGATCGATATCGTGATCTCGCGCCGGCATGTCCTGTCCGGCAACTGGCAGGCGCTGTATGATGAGATGCGCACATTCCGCGCCGCCTGCGGTGAGGCTCATGTCAAAGCGATCCTTGCCACAGGAGAGCTGGGCACCCTGCGCAACGTGGCGCGCGCTTCGGTGATCTGCATGATGGCGGGGGCCGATTTCATCAAGACATCGACCGGCAAAGAAGGCGTGAATGCCACGCTGCCGGTGTCCCTGGTGATGATCCGGGCGATACGGGACTATCACATGCGCACCGGCTATCGGGTCGGCTACAAGCCTGCGGGCGGTATCTCGAAGGCAAAGGATGCGCTGACCTATCTGGCGTTGATGAAGGATGAGCTGGGTCCTCGCTGGGTCCAGCCCGAGTTGTTCCGCTTTGGGGCATCCTCCTTGTTGGGAGATATCGAACGCCAGTTGGAGCATTATGTGACGGGGCGCTATTCGGCAGCCCACAGGCATCCGGTGAGCTGATGACTGCGCTGTGTCTGAACCGCCGCATCGGCCTGATCGCCCGACTTTCGACCGCCACCAAACACGCCTTGGAGCAAGAAGGCCGCGTCGCAAAGGACCCCGCCCCATGACCGTCAAGGAAATCTTCGACACGATGGACTACGGACCCGCCCCGGAAAGTGCCGCCGAGGCGCTGGCTTGGCTGGTGGATCAGGGCGACCGCTTTGGCCATTTCATCGACGGTGCCTTTACCCCGCCCTCAAAGGGATTTGACAGCCGCAACCCGGCAACCGGAGAGACGCTGGCCACGCTGTCCCAAGCGACGCAATCCGATGTCGATGCGGCGGTCTCTGCCGCACGGGCCGCGCAGCGCAAATGGCAGCGTCTGGGCGGTGCGGGGCGTGCGCGCCATCTTTATGCCATCGCGCGGCTCTTGCAGAAACATGCGCGCCTCTTTGCCGTGCTTGAGACATTGGACAATGGCAAACCCATCCGCGAAGCGCGTGACATAGATATCCCTCTGGCCCAGCGCCATTTCTATTATCACGCAGGTATGGCGCAGTTGATGGACGAGGCGTTGCCCGACCGCGTTGCTTTGGGCGTCTGCGGTCAGATCATCCCGTGGAACTTTCCGTTGCTGATGCTGGCCTGGAAGATCGCGCCGGCGATTGCGATGGGCAATACGGTGGTTCTGAAACCGGCCGAGTATACGTCTCTGACGGCCCTGCTTTTTGCCGATATCTGCCGGCAGGCGGGCCTGCCGAAAGGTGTGGTGAACATCATCACCGGCGATGGTGACGTGGGTGAAATGATCGTTGCTCATCCCGACATCGACAAGATCGCCTTTACCGGCTCGACCCAAGTGGGGCGCAAGATCCGTCAGGTCACAACCGGGTCCGGCAAGGCACTGACATTGGAGTTGGGCGGCAAGTCCCCCTATGTCGTATTTGATGATGCCGATCTGGATTCAGCGGTCGAAGGGCTGGTCGATGCGATCTGGTTCAATCAGGGACAGGTCTGTTGTGCCGGGTCGCGCCTGTTGGTGCAGGAAGGTGTATCAGAGACTTTCCATAAGAAGCTCAAGGCCCGCATGGATGGGCTGCGCATTGGCGATCCCCTCGATAAATGCATCGACGTGGGGGCGATCGTTGATCCGGTGCAGCTGGAAACCATAACCAGGCTGGTAGCGGCCAATACCGCCGGAGAGACCTATCGCGCGGACACGCCGCTGCCAGAGGGAGGCTGCTTTTATCCTCCCACTCTGATCACGGGTCTGAACGCCTCTGATCCCTTGATGCAGGAAGAGATCTTTGGCCCCGTCCTTGTCTCGACCACATTCCGAACACCTGCCGAGGCGGTGTCCTTGGCCAACAACACACGCTATGGGCTGGCAGCCACCGTCTGGACCGAAAACGTCAATCTTGCCTTGGATATTGCGCCCAAACTGGCCGCCGGGGTCGTCTGGGTGAATGCCACGAACCTCTTTGACGCCGCCGCCGGGTTCGGCGGGCTGCGCGAAAGCGGCTTTGGCCGGGAAGGTGGCTGGGAAGGCCTTGGGGCCTATACAAAGCCCAAGGGCAAAACCAGACCGCTTGCCCCGGTGATCGCGTTCGAAGGCGACCAGGGGCCGGATGGCGGGATCGACCGCACGCCAAAGCTTTACATTGGTGGCAAGCAGACGCGCCCTGATGGCGGCTATTCGCAGAACATTCATGACAAGAAGGGTCATCTTCTTGGACAGGTGCCCATCGCCAGCCGCAAGGATATCCGCAACGCGGTTGAGGCGGCTCAGGGGGCTGCAGGCTGGGGCAAGACCACCGGGCATCTGCGCGCGCAGATCCTCTATTACATCGCGGAAAACCTGTCGGCGCGCGCCAAGGAATTCGCCGCGCGCATCGACAGCCTGACCGGCAAACGCGGTGGCAAGGAGGAGGTTTCAGCCTCGATTGACCGGCTGTTCACCTATGCCGCCTGGGCGGACAAATACGATGGCCGGGTGCATGGCGTTCCGATCCGGGGCGTGGCGCTGGCCATGCACGAGCCAGTCGGGATCATCGGCGCGTTTTGTGCCGATGACCTGCCGCTTTTGGGGCTTGTGTCGGTGATGGCTCCGGCCCTTGCGATGGGCAACCGCACAGTGCTGGTGGCAAGCGAACCCTTCCCGCTGGCCGCCACGGATTTCTATCAGGTCCTCGATACCTCGGATGTGCCTGCTGGCGTGGTCAATATTCTGACGGGGTCACATGCCGACCTGGCACCGCATCTGGCGGGTCACATGGATGTGCAGGCTGTCTGGAGCTTTTCGTCGGCCGACATCTCGGCCGTGATCGAGCGCGAAGCGGCCCACAACATCAAGCGAAGCTGGGTCAACAACGGCCTTGATCGGGACTGGTCCCGGTCCGACGCGCAGAGCTTCCTTGAAGCCTCAACCGAGGTGAAAAACATATGGGTGCCATACGGCGAGTAACGCCCCCTTGATTTGCCGGGCGCTTTCGCCCACGGTTGAGCAAAACCAAGACACGAGGGAGAACGACCCATGCGCACCCGCGCCGCCGTGGCCACGCAGGCCGGTAAACCATTGGAAATCATGGACGTGAACCTGGACGGCCCCCGCGCCGGTGAAGTTCTGGTAGAGATCAAGGCAACCGGTATCTGCCATACCGATGAGTTCACCCTGTCCGGTGCCGATCCCGAGGGGATGTTTCCGGCGATTCTGGGTCATGAAGGCGCAGGCGTGGTGCTGGAGGTGGGCGGAGGAGTCACCTCGCTCAAGCCCGGCGATCATGTGATCCCTCTGTATACGCCGGAGTGTCGCGAGTGCGACTATTGCCTGCATCCCAAGACCAACCTGTGTCAGGCGATCCGCGAGACCCAGGGGCGCGGTGTGATGCCTGATGGCACGTCACGCTTCACCACATTGGATGGTGATCCGATCCTGCATTACATGGGCTGTTCCACCTTTTCCAATCACACGGTCCTGCCGGAAATCGCGCTGGCCAAAATCCGCCCTGACGCGCCTTTCGACAAGGTCTGCTATATCGGCTGCGGCGTAACCACGGGCATTGGCGCGGTGATCAACACGGCCAAGGTCGAGATCGGATCACGGGCGATCGTATTCGGCCTAGGCGGAATTGGCCTGAACGTCATTCAGGGCCTGCGTCTGGCCGGTGCGGATCAGATTGTCGGCGTGGACATCAACCCCGACAAGGTTCCGATGGCCACGCGCTTTGGCATGACCGATTTCGTGAACCCTCTGGAGGTCGAGGGCGATCTGGTGCCCTATCTGGTGAACCTCACCAAGGGTGGCGCGGATTACACGTTTGACGCCACGGGCAACGTGCAGGTCATGCGGACAGCTCTGGAGAGCGCCCACAAGGGCTGGGGTGAATCCATCATCATCGGCGTCGCGCCTGCGGGGGCCGAGATTTCAACGCGCCCCTTCCAGCTTGTCACCGGGCGCAGCTGGCGCGGGACCGCCTTTGGTGGCGCGCGCGGGCGCACGGATGTGCCGCAGATCGTGGACTGGTACATGGATGGCAAGATCGAGATCGACCCGATGATCACCCACACCATGGGTCTGGAAAAGATCAACGAAGGCTTCGATCTGATGCATGCCGGGAAGTCGATCCGATCGGTTGTGATCTACTGATCGAGCGCGCGCGCTGAACATGGAATCCCAAGGCCCGGCGGCACATAGCCGTCGGAACCTCTGGTGTAAAACGAACCCAAGGATCGTCCGATGACCGACCGCAGCCGACCGCTTTATGCCGTTCTGATCGATGCCGACAATATCCCGGCAAAACATGCTGGCGCGATTCTCAAGGAAATCACGTCCTTTGGAGAACCCGCCTTGCGGCGCGTCTATGGGGACTGGTCATCCGAAAGGCTGAGTTCATGGTCGAAGGTCGTGCGCAATCTCGGGCTGGTCGCACATCAGGAAAGCGCCAATACAGTGGGCAAGAATGCCAGCGATATCGGGCTGGTGATCGATGCGATGGACATCCTGCATACGGGCCGGTTTGACGGGTTTGTACTGGTCAGTTCGGACAGCGATTTCACCGCGCTGGCCAACCGGGTGCGCGAACAGGGTCTGGATGTGATCGGGATCGGAGAGGCGAAGGCACCGGAATCGCTCAGAAATGTGTGCAACCGGTTTATCCTGATAGAAAATATCATCGATGAACCCGCACCCAAAGGCGAAGGCCGCGCGAAAAGCGTCAAAGCGCCTCCTTCCGAGGCCATTCCGCTGATCCTCAAGGCGATGGAGAAAATCCCGCAGGAAAGCGACTGGTATGCGCTGGGTCAACTGGGCCAGTATATCGTGGCTGACAACCCGGATTTCGACACGCGGACCTATGGCAAAGCCAAGCTGAGCGATCTTGTGCAGGACCTCAACCGGTTCGAAAGCCGCAAGTCCGGCAACCAGCTGGAAATCCGCCGCGTCGATTAAGCGCCGTAGCGGGCCAGAAACGTGTCCACCGCGCCATCTATGACCCGCGTGACTTCTTCTTCCGAGAAGGACGGGTCGATGTTGAACACCCAACGTGGGAAGAGATCGGCTTTGCACAGCTCGGCAAACTGATCCGCCGCCAGGTCCAGATCATCTATTTGCAACTCGCCCCGGGACACGGCATCGGCCAGATACATCTTCATGCGCGCGCGCACCATCATGGGACCGGACTCATAGAACTGGCGGCCGAGATCGGGAAACCGGTCCGCCTCGGCCACACAGATTCGAAACACCCGCTGGCCGAAATCCGACAGGATGAAACCCAGCATGTGACGCGCGGCATTGCTCAAGACCTCGCGCGGGGTCGCGGCAGAGTTGATCTTCTGTATGGATTCCTCGCCAAGGCGGACGCACTCGAGCCGGGCCACTTCCATGAACAGGAGCCGTTTGTCGGGGAAATAGCTGTAGAGAGTCGCCTTGGACACGCCAGCGGCCCTGGCGATGTCATCCACGCTGGCCCCCTCGAAGCCGTCGGCCAGAAACACCTCTCGGGCACCCGCAAGCACCTGGTCGAATTTGCGACCTGTCCGCACGATCTCAGCTGCTTGCAAGATGTCCCCTCCGAAACACGCCTGAGGTTCAGTATATAAACTGACCGGTTCAGCTTCAACTGATTGCGTGCGGGTGATATTTTGCATGTTGGTTCCTTGCCGTCTCTTGCACAGGCGTGTTCAAGTCCGTAACCCTCGGGCATGGTCGAAATCTTTCTGCGAACCGTTCCGTTCTTTGCGCTGATCGGCCTGGGTTACTGGGCTGGCCGCACGCGCTTTTTCACCCAGGAAGCGACCGCATATCTCACCAAATTCGTTTTTTACTTTGCGCTGTCCGCAATGCTGTTTCGCTTTTCCGCGAACCTGTCCTTTGAAGAGGTGTTCAACGGCAACCTTGTCCTTGGCTATCTCTGGGGAACCGCCTTTGTCTATGGCATCGCCACCTTCGTGGCGTTCCTGCGCAAGCTGGATGTGGCAACGGCCGCGATCGAGGCGCAATGCGCGGCAATCGGCAACACGGGCTTTCTTGGCATTCCGATGCTGGCCGTGATTTTTGGCGAGGCCGCCATCGGGCCTGTGATGTTGGTTCTGGCAGTCGATCTGATCGTGTTCTCGAGTCTGATCGTCATTCTGATCACGGGATCGCGCGATGGGCGCATGAGCCTGTCGATCCTGCGCACTGTCAGCCTGGGCCTGCTGAAGAACCCGATGATCGTGGCGATTTCTCTGGGTCTGTTGTGGTCCGCCTTCAGCATCCCCATCCCGGATCCGATGAATGAATTCCTGTTGATCCTCGGGGCAGCCGCCACACCCGGCGCGCTGTTTGCCATTGGTGCGTCGCTGGCCTCTAAATCCGCCGAACGCTTTCAGGTGGCCCTGTGGTTGAGCTTTTGCAAACTCGCCATCCACCCCGTCTGTGTGGCCATTGGCGTGTTGTATATCTTTCCGATTGATCCGTTTTCAGCCGCGGTTGTGATCTCGGCGGCGGCCCTGCCGGTGGCGGGGAATGTTTTCATTCTGGCCCTGCATTACAACGCGGCACCGCAACGGGCGTCGGCGGCGATCTTCATTTCGACGGTCCTGTCGATCCTGACGGTGTCACTGACGATTGCCTGGGTGAGTGTTCCCCTGGGCTGAGGCGTTGCCAATTCGCACAGCACTGGTATTCCTTGGCCCGAACAGATGCAGGAGAGCACGATGAAAACGGTATCCCAGAACAAGGCCTTCGGGGGCGTGCAAGGCGTCTATTCGCATGACTCGACCGCGTGCGGCTGTGACATGACCTTCGGCCTGTTCCTGCCCGAAGAAGCCGAAGACGGCCCCGTTCCGGTGCTGTGGTACCTCTCGGGGCTGACATGCACCCATGAAAACGCCATGGTCAAAGCCGGAGCACAATCCTGGGCGGCCGAGCATGGCATTGCCCTGGTCTTTCCGGACACGTCTCCGCGCGGTGACGACGTGGCGGATGATGATGCCTATGATCTGGGCCAGGGTGCCGGCTTTTATGTCAACGCCACGCAAAAGCCATGGGCTCCGCATTTCCAGATGTGGGATTATGTGGCCGAGGAACTGCCGGCCCTGCTGGCTGGAAGTTTCGCGATCGACCCCGAGCGCCAGGCGATCACCGGTCATTCCATGGGTGGTCACGGAGCCTTGACGCTTGCGATGAACCTGCCAGGGCGGTTCCGATCCGTTTCGGCGTTCGCTCCGATTTGTCATCCCACGGCAAGTGACTGGGGCCGCAAGCAACTGGCCGAGTATCTCGGGCCGGACGAAAGCAAATGGGCGCGCCATGATGCGACGCTCTTGATGCGCGAGACAGGCTTTGACGGACCGATACTGACCGATACCGGAACCGCTGATCAGTTCTATGATCTGCTGCAGACACATGCGCTGGCCGAAGCGGTGGCAAAGCGCGGACAACAGGCGCAGATCAGGTTCCAGCCCAGATATGATCACAGCTATTTCTTTGTATCGACCTTCATAGAAGATCACATCGCGTTCCATGCTGACGCGCTTTATGCATGACCGTCATCTACATTGATGCTGATGCCTGCCCGGTCAAAGCCGAGGCAGAACGCGTGGCGACCCGCCATCGCCTCGCGATGAAGATCGTCTCGAACGGTGGCCTGCGCCCGTCGCAAAATCCCTTCATCGAACATGTCATCGTTGCCGAAGGCCCGGATGAGGCAGATATGTGGATCGCGGATCGTTGTGGCAAAGGTGATGTTGTCGTGACCGGCGACATCCCTCTGGCGGCCAAATGCGTGGCCACTGGCGCGCGGGTGCTGCGCCATAACGGCGAGGCGTTCACACCAGCCAATATCGGCCAGCAACTTGCCATGCGTGACCTGATGGCAGATCTGCGCGCCGCCAACCCCCTGGGCGCAGGCGGTGGCGGGCGCGGCTTTACAAAGGCGGACCGCTCCCGTTTTCTGGAGGCGCTTGAGCGTGAGATCCGCGCGGCACAAAAGGACAAGACATGACACCCCAGGCAGTTGTTTTTGACATCGGAAACGTGCTGATCGAATGGCAACCCGAACGATTTTATGACTCGGTCATCGGTTCGGAACGTCGCAAGGCGATGTTTGCCGCCGTCGATCTGCACGGCATGAATGACAAGGTGGATACCGGACATCACTTCACCGAAACGGTCTATGGAACGGCGGAAGACTACCCCGAGTGGCGCGATGAGATCCGTATGTGGCATGACCACTGGATCGAGATGGCCTCGCCGGTGATCGACCATTCCGTTAGACTGATGTCCGCGTTGCAGACCAAGGGCGTGCCGGTTTTCAGCCTGACCAACTTTGGCATTCAAAGCTATGATTTCGCGGCGACGCATTACCCGTTCCTGCGCGCATTCGATCGCGATTACATCTCGGGACATATGGGGGTGATCAAACCCGATGCCCGCATCTTCGAGATGCTGGAGCAGTCCTGCGGTATCCCCCCCGCGTACCTGCTCTTTACCGATGATCGTCCCGACAACATTGCGGCGGCACAGGCGCGTGGCTGGCAGGTACATCTCTTTGAAGGACCTCAGGGCTGGGCCGAGCGTTTGGTCTCTGCCGGTCTTCTGACACAGGAGGAAGCCGCATGAGCATTCCGTCAATCTCGTTCCAACAAGGCGAGGCGCTTATGGATTGGATCGGCCTGACCGAGGCGATGGTGGCCGGTCACGCCCTGCCCAAGGCCGAGGTCGGTGACACGTTCCTGTATCGGGGATCGGACACGGTCCTGTCGCGTGCCGCATGGATCGACGGGATGGGCATGGCGGTCAAGACAGCAACGATCTTTCCGGGCAACCCTGCGAAGAACCTGCCGATGGTGAATGGAGGCGTGTGTCTTTACTCGGACACGCAAGGCACTCTGGAAGCGCTGGTTGATTTCCATCTGATCACGAAATGGAAGACCGCAGGAGACAGCCTGCTGGCCGCATTGCGGCTGGCACCCGAAGGGGCGTCGCGCATCCTGATCGTGGGGGCCGGAACCGTCGGGGCCTCTCTGATCGAAGCCTTTGGAGCCGGGTTTCCCGACGCGGGATTCACCGTGTGGAACAGAACGCAGGCCTCAGCCGAAACTCTGGCCGCCCGATATCCCGGGACAGCCGTGGCAACAGACCTTGAGGCCGCCGTGGCCGAGGCCGACATCATCCTGACCGCCACAATGTCGTCAGAACCCGTCATCAAGGGCGCATGGCTGCGCCCCGGTCAGCATCTCAACATGATCGGTGCATATAAACACGATATGCGCGAAGCCGATGACGAGGCGATCCGGCGGAGCAAGCTTTATGTGGACAGCTTCGAAACCACCATCGGCCATATCGGTGAAATCGAAACCCCGTTGCAAACCGGGGTCATCGGCCGACAAGACATTCTGGCCGACTATTACGCGATCGGTGCCTTCAAACGCGGTGGCCCCGATGAGATCACGCTGTTCAAGAACGGCGGCGGTGCTCATCTGGACCTGATGACATCGCGATATGTGCTGGATCGGTGGCGCGCGGCGCAATGATCTGGATCGGCATTGCCTTCATCCTCATCGGCATAGCGGTCTGGCCGTTTCGTCTGGAACGCCAGCGCAAAGTCATGGAGGGTGCGGCGCGCGATGGCGCGCCGGGCCAGTTTGTCGACCTGTCGGATGGCACCACCCATTATGAATGGCTGGGACCACCGGATGGCCCGGTGGTGGTCTGCATCCACGGCCTGACCACGCCCTCGTTCGTCTGGAAAGGGCTGGCTTCGGGGCTGGCGGCACTGGGCTATCGGATATTGATCTATGACCTCTTTGGCCGGGGCTATTCGGATCGACCCGCCGGACTGCAGGACAGCGCCTTCTTCATCCGCCAATTGAACGAACTTCTGGCGTCTCAGAAGGTCGAGACTGGCCTGACGGTGCTGGGATATTCCATGGGCGGCGCCATTGCCACGGCCTTTGGTGCCGCCCATCCTGACCGGATCCGCCAGCTTGTTCTTATCGCCCCGGCGGGAATTCGTTTGCCTGCCATGACATTTCAACGACGCCTGCTGAATTGGCCCTTTCTGGGCGATTGGATGATGCTGCTGCTTTACCCGAAGATACAGCGCAAAGGGGTCGAGGAAGAACGCGATCTTCCAAGCTCGGTGCCCGATATCTGCGACAGGATACTGGTCGAGCTGGAGTATCGCGGTTACCTGCCGTCGGTATTGGCAAGCTTGCGCGGCATCCTGTCAGCCCCGCTCAGGGCCGAGCATGAGGTGATTTCTCAAGCCGGCCTTCCCGTGCTGTGCCTTCTTGGCGAAACGGATCCCCTGATTCCGCCCGCGGTTGCCGCCCCGCTGAGCGACTGGAACCCCAGCGCCCGTGTAGAGGTGATCGCGGGCTCAGGGCACGGCCTGCCCTATACCCATACCAGAGACACCCTTGCCCGGATCAAGGATTTCCTGGCCCCCGTGGCCAAGTGAACCAGCATGTCTTGCCCACGACATCACGAAAACTCACGTGCCGCTTTTCAATTGCTCCCGGCAAGGCTAGGGCTTTGACATGTCTACCGTTTCAGAGCTTTACAACGCCCGAGTGGCTGACGGCACATTACGCGCAGATCCCGCACAAAGCGCGGTTCTGCCCGAGTTCGAACGACTCCGCTCTGCCCTCGCCGCACCGGTGAGGAAGGGATTCTTTCGCCGTGCACCGGAACCGCCCAAAGGGCTCTATCTCTGGGGCGGCGTAGGGCGCGGAAAATCCATGCTGATGGATCTGTTTGTCGATGCCTTGGGCGACATCCCCGCACGGCGCGTCCATTTCCATGCCTTCATGCAAGAGATCCACGCAGCGATGCACGAAGCGCGCAAAGACGGCGTTGATGATGCTATCGCTCCGGTGGCCGCACAGGTTGCAGCATCAGTTCGACTTTTGGCCTTTGACGAAATGCAGATCAGCGACATCACCGATGCGATGATCGTCGGGCGCCTGTTCGAAGCCTTGTTCGCAGCCGGTGTCACGGTGGTTACGACATCAAACCGGGTGCCGGATGATCTCTACAAACACGGGCTCAATCGTCAGATATTTCTGCCCTTCATCGACATGATCAAGGACAGGATGGTCGTCTGGGAACTCAAAAGCCCGACCGATTACCGTCAGAACCGCCTGGAAGGCAGCCCGGTCTATTTCACTCCGATCGGCCCCGAGACCCGCGCCGCGATCTCTCAGGTCTGGCTGGATCTGTCAGGCGGGCCAGCATCCGAACTCGTGCTGCCTGTCCAGGGCCGCGCGGTGGTTCTGCCGGCGTTTCGCAACGGCGTCGCACGCGCCACGTTCTATGATCTGTGCGGCAAACCTCTTGGTCCTGCCGATTATCTTGCAATCGCCAAAGCGGTAAGAGTCCTGGTGCTCGAAGACATACCGCGTCTGTCACGATCCAATTTCAACGAAGCCAAACGCTTCGTGACGCTGATCGACGCGCTTTACGAGGCGCGCGTGCGACTTGTGTGCTCGGCCGCCGCTGTACCCGAAATGCTCTATGTCGAAGGCGAAGGCACGTTCGAATTCGAACGCACCGCAAGCCGCCTTCGTGAAATGCAGGCCCAGGATTGGGGCCAGTAAAGCACCGCTGCTTCTTTCTGGTTACAAATACCCGATTCCACCCCCAAATCAGAGGGCCGGACTCAGCCGTTTTCGCGCAGGATGGATCCGGCAAGATAGAGCGAGCCGCAAATCAGAATCCGGGCGCGCGGGGTGTGCGCAGCAATCGCTTCGACGGCCTCGCGCACGCTGCTTGCAACATGAGATGTCACACCCAGATTCGCCGCGATCCGCGCGGTGTCTTCGCCGGGGATCGTATTGGCTTCACCGGGGATCGAAACACCTGTCAGGCTGTCTGCCATCTGGGCAAGCGGCCCAAGATAGCCAAGGATGTCCTTGGTGTTCAGCATGCCGACAATCAGATGGGTGGGTTTGCGCGGCAGGCCTTTCAGTACGCCTGCCAATGCCTGGCCCGCTGCCGGGTTGTGCCCGCCGTCCAGCCAAAGCTCGGCTTCGGGGGCCGCCTCGATCAGGGGGCCTTGTTTCAAGCGTTGCATGCGGGCAGGCCACTCGGCACGGGTCACGGCCGCTTCGCAGGCGGTCTCGCCTTCACCAAGCGCACGCAATGCGCTGAGTGCGGCACCAGCATTTTGGATCTGGTGCGCCCCAAGCAGGTTGGGCAAAGGCAGATCCAGCAGGCCGGTTTCATCCTGATAGATCAGGCGTCCGCGCTCTTCCCAGACATGCCAGTGCTGGCCAAATGCCAGGATCGGAGCACCCAGAGCCTGCGCACGGGCCTCGATCACGTCAAGACCTTCCTCGGCCTGTGGACCGACCACGCAGGGCACAGCGCGCTTGATGATCCCAGCTTTTTCGCCTGCGATCTTTGGCAGCGTATCTCCAAGGAAGGCTTCGTGATCCATCGAAACCGGCGTGATCACCGTAAGCCGGGGCGTCGCGACAACATTGGTTGCGTCCAGCCGCCCGCCAAGCCCCACTTCCAGCAGGGTATAATCGGCAAAGCTGCGCGAAAAGGCGATGATGGCAGCCACGGTGGTGATCTCGAAATAGGTGATCGGTTCACCATCATTCGCCTCGTAACACTCATCCAGAACAGCCGTCAGATCCGGTTCCGAAATCAGCGCGCCCGCGACGCGGATACGTTCGTGAAAGCGCGCCAGATGAGGCGAGGTATAGGCGTGGCATGTCTTGCCCGCCCCCTCGAGCCCCGCGCGGATCATGGCGAGGGTCGAGCCTTTGCCATTGGTGCCGGCAATATGGATCACCGGGGGCAGGCTGTCTTGCGGGTTACCCAGCGCGTCCAGCAGACGCCAGACACGGTCAAGGGTCAGATCGATGATCTTTGGGTGGAGCGCCATCATCCGCGCAAGGATGACATCCGATGTAGAGGTGGTCATTCGCTCGGCTGCGCCTTTTCAAGCTCGGGAGCGGGTGTGCCCTCGGGCTGCGGGTCGGGCTTGGGAAGATCGCCCTTCACTGCCGGAGGCAGGCTCAAGAGCATGCGAAGGACCTTGATCAACTGTTCGCGCATCTCGGTGCGAGGCGTGACGAGATCCAGCATGCCGTGATCCAGCAGATATTCGGCGCGCTGGAACCCTTCGGGCAGTTTTTCCCGGATTGTCTGTTCGATGACGCGGGGGCCCGCAAAACAGATCAGCGCACCGGGTTCGGCGATCTGCACATCTCCCAGCATCGCGTATGAGGCAGTCACACCGCCTGTGGTGGGATGAGTCAGAACGACGACATAGGGCAAGCCCGCTTCCTTGAGCATTTGCACCGCAACCGTCGTGCGCGGCATCTGCATCAGGGACAGGATCCCCTCCTGCATGCGCGCGCCACCAGCTGCCGAAAACAGAACCAGCGGGCGTTTGAGCTTTACCGCTTCCTCGGCTGCGGCGATGATCGCATTGCCCACATACATGCCCATGGAACCGGCCATGAACGAGAAATCCTGCGCCGCCGCAACGATTGGCGTGCGGCCGATTTCGCCCACGGCCACAAGCATGGCTTCTTTCTCGCCCGTCTGCTTTTGCGCAGCCTTCATGCGGTCGGGGTATTTCTTCTGATCGCGGAACCCCAGCGGGTCGGCTATTGGTTCGGGGACGCGCACCTCGGTGAAGATACCGCCATCGAACAGCGCAAAAAAGCGCTCGCGGGGGGTGATGCCCATGTGATGTCCGCAACTGGTACAGACATTGAGATTTTCCGAAAGTTCGCGATGAAACAGCATGGTGCCACATGCATCGCATTTCTGCCAAAGGTTCTCGGGCGTTTCGCGACGCGAGAAGATCGAGTTGATCCGTGGCCGGACGTAGTTGGTAATCCAGTTCATGGCCCACACCTTTGGCGGAATTTCTTCAGGCCCAGATAAGCCGGTTTCAGCGCAATTGCAATCAACGGCGAATGGCCAAGCGGGCTGTCAGCCACATCAGGATCATCATGCCGAAATCAATCGGCAGCCAGGTTTGCAGCGCGCCGGGCGCTGAAATGTCGATGTCGATGGTGTAAAGCGAAAGCCCGCTGAGTGTGTCTGGCAGGGATACCAGCACAATGGACGAGACGTTATTGGCGAAATGCACTGCTATGGCCGGACCCAGATTGCCCGCACGCGCGGTCAGGTCAGCCATCAGCACACCAAAAAGACCTGCCCAAGCGGCCACGAAAAGCGCATTGTTGCCGGCTTCGGCTGGCACGTGATGACCCAGCGCAAACAGCGCCGAAGGCAGACCGACCCAGATCAGCGGTGACGAGAACCGCGCAGCAAGCTGCTGCTGGAGATATCCGCGAAACACGATCTCTTCGGCGCTGGTCTGAATGAGAAGCACAAGCAGTGAGACCGGCAGCAGCAGAAGCCAGAGACCGGGCGACAGATTGGGCGTCAGCGGAGCGCCCATGTCATAGGGCGGCAAGACCGCGATCACGACGCCCAGCACCAGCAATGCCCGAAACACGGCTATGAAATCACGGATCACTGCGCGTGAGGGCCCCAACACGCTGGACAGGCCACGATTGTGCAGCAGACGCACTGCCACAGCCGTCCCAAGGGTCAGGAAGACAAATCCGCCAAGCAGCAGGATCAGGGGCAGCGGCGATTGTCCGGAGCCTGCATCCTCAAAGGTGGCGGTCTGCGGCTGCGCAATGAACCACAGCACAAAGCTCAGCACCGAACTGAGCATGATGGCCGTGGCCAGAATGACCACGGTACCTGCGAGGATACGCCAAAGCTCGGGGCGGGCGCGGGCCGGTCCGACAAGAATCTCATGAGGGACGTAGGCGCGCCGCAAGCTCATGTCAGGTGTCCGACCGATCGTACATGGCTTGCTCGATCGGCACGGTGGGATTGGCCAGCGCGTCCAGACGGGCATGCCGCAACAATTCGGCCGCGCCGGTCAGGTGTCCGGCTACGGTTCGCAGCAGGCTGCGCGACACGGCCGGATCGCTTTCGACGACAGCGCGGAATTCTTCCGCCCCGATGCGAAGCCATTTCGTATCCGTCACGGAAATCAGGCGCAGCTGGCGCGGCTCGTCCAGAATGATCGACAGATCGCCAATCACCCGTCCCGGCCCGATGGACGCGACCGGCCGCGCACCAAGATCGTTTTCCGGCCAGTGCATTTCGGCATGACCTTCCAGACACAGATAAATGGCATCCGCCCGGTCATTCTCACGGAAGATCACTTGGCCTTTTTCGGCGTCAAACCATTGCGCCGAGAATGCCAGAAGACGCTGGTTGCGCGTGTCCAGATCGCCAAACAACTCGGTCCCCGCGATCAAACGTTGTTTGCGGCGCAAATCAGCAGCGCCCGGCCCGTCGGGTTCCTGGGTTTGTCCAATGGATATCCCGTCGATGCGCCCATCCTTGATTTCGACGAAAAGGTCATAGTTGTCAGGGCTGGCAAAGCTGTCTTCCATGAAGATGATTGTTGTCTGTGGCAGCAATTCGCGCAGGCGCGCGCGCGTTTTGGCGCGGCTTTTGCTGTCGTGGCTGGCCAGTGCCTTGTCGAGGATCAGGATGTCCGGCCGTTTGATCCCTGCCCGACTGAAGGCTGCGCGTTCCTGGATCACGGTTGGCAGTTTCGCGCCGCCAAGGCCGGAGGGCATGTCATAAATGATCTCGGCCACGGCGCGGCGCAGACCGTTCTCGTCCAGCAAGCGGGCGATGATCTGATGGATTTCTTCGACGCGCGCGCCGGCCATCATGGATACCCGGCCAAAAATCAGGTTCTCCAGAGCGGTCAGGCGGGGCAGATACACATCTTCTGCAACCGGAACGAACATCTCGTCGGCAGCTTCGCGCAGAATGGCAGATTTGGTTTTTCGCAGCTCGAGGATCTTCTCTTTGTACTCTGACGGAAAGCTGGGTCCGATCTGTTCGGCGGTCAGCAGGAAGGGCACCGTCATCAGCAGCGCTTCTTCCTCTGCACTCAGGGCCGCATGGCCCTCCTTTTCTTCTTTCTGGGCGATGCGCGAGAGCCGGATGTAGACATCCTCTTCGATTCCCAACCGCTGGAACAACGGGTGGTCGGTGCCGTCTCGGCCAAAAGTCTGGCGCAGGGTTTGCATGATGCCCGCCGAGATATCCAAGGCTTCTTTGGCCAGACCGATCTCATGGATCATGTTGATGAACTGTTGCTGGGAGGCCAGCGTCTCTTGCGAGATATCAACCCGCGGGCTGGCATAGAGCAGGTTGCCGCCCAGAGGCACCGAGGGGTTGAAGGTCTCGGGATCGAACCGATTGATCACTTGATCAAGGCCGTGCGCGATCATCTGCTCATGCACGAGCGGGCGCAGATCGACCAATCTGCGCGCCAGAATCGGGTGCTTGTCCGGATCAAAGCGGGACCCGAGCGAGCGCTCGATCATCGCTTCGTCCACGCCCATGGCCTGCACAAGCTGAAACCACCAGTCACGGATATCCTCGGGCGTGCTGAGCCCGGCCAGATCGGGATCAACCCAGTCGGCCGCAAGCTGGTCGGCGCTGTTGCCTGTTTTCAGGGCCTCAACCACCGTACGGTTTCGCGACATAGTCCCGGGCTCGACTCTAGGTTTCATCTTGAGCGGCATGAGCAGGTTGTCCCCAAGGGTGCCATCAAACAGATAGGGGCGGGAATGCGCATATCCGATGCGCGACGACAGCACCGACTGGTGCAGGCTGTTCAGCGGATAATCGGCGACGGTGACCGTGCCGCGAACTGGCAGCACTTCACGGGTCAGCAAATCGGCGAATGCCGCCCTCTCGATCGCGCTGGTACTTTGGATGGCCACGCGCGCGCCGACCGGGATCTCGAGGTTCAGATCTTCCAGAACCGTGTTGCCATCCTGATCTCGGATGGTGACGTCCTTGATTGCGATCACGCCGCGCAGATGCGGTATTTCAGCTGGTTCGCCTTCGATCAGCGCTTCGTCGATCATGCCGCGCGGCTGGAACCGTTCCGTGACGATCTCCCAGCGCAACGACATGTCCTGGACCTGATTGTAATAGCCCAGAAGGTCTTTCCAGGGGCTGGCGATATCCTTGTAGGCGGCCAGGGCTGCAACCAGAGCACCGACCGTGATTTCGCCCTTGATCGCCAGATAGCCCCCAATGGAATAGAAAAAGAACGGAGTAAGCTGGGTGATGAAGTTGTTGAGGAACTTCATGAAGAATTTCTTCTGGTAGATCTGAAACCGGATATCGAACAATGTTCCCAGTCGCGCCGAGTATTCGGCCTGACGATATCGCCAACCACCGTTCACCCGCAGATCGCCGATGCCTGCCGCTGTCTCGCCGATCTCCGAGGCCAGATGGCGGACCTGAACGATCCGTTTCTTGTTCAGCTGGTTGATCTGGCGCTGCAGCATCGGGATCAACCAGGCCTGAAGCGGGATCAGCGCGATTGCAGCAAGACCAAACCAGACGCTTTGAAGAAACAGGAAGGTCAGGATCGTCAGCATCTGCCCGGCCTGAAACACTGGCTGCGCAACCGCGTCTCCCATCAGCCCACCCATCGGCTCGGCCTCGGAGGTGACCATCGAGACCAGTTCACCCTGGCTGGTCGAGCGGAAATAGGGTTTGGGAAACCGCAGCATGCGGCTGAGCAACTGATAGCGGAAGCGGCGTAGCAGGCGTTCGGACAAAACGCCTTTCATCGTGTTGATGCGCATTTTCATCAGGCCACCAGCCAGCACAGCGGACAGAAAGCCCAAGCACAGCAAAAGCAGATACTCGACCTGGGTCAGATCATAGCCGAAAACCGAAATGATATTGGTTTCGGACCCGATGGCATCGTTGATGATCCGCTTGGGCAATTCCAGCGAGGCATAGAGGAACGGGAACGACAAAACCGTTACCAGAAGCAGAACAAGCTGCTGGCGCTTGGAATACTTCCATATGAATTGAAACAGGGTGCGTTCCATGTCCTGCCCTTCGAGGCCTTCTGCCATGCTGTCGGGGATTACTCTGCTATGCGCAGCGGCGATGGATCAACTAAGGCACCTGAACCGCCGATTGCAAGGCGCGCTACAGCACATCCACGTCTGGACCTGTGAACAGAAATCAGCCCGGCCTGAAGCAAACCGGGCCGGATCAGGGCAAGGCACCGCCCTGTGTTCTGGTGCGCAGCGTGGTTCTTTGCACATCAGGTGCCCTGTGTTCGGGTTCGGGCGGCGGTTCGCTTTGCGACAGGACGACTGTCTGCGTGGCCCTGCCGGGACTCCTTGGCTCTTGCGGGCGCATTTCGGCATCGCTATTGCCATGGAGACGACTGATTTTCGGGAGGTTTCCATGCTCAAGCGCAAATTCGACAAATCCAAACTGCCCAGCCGACATGTGACCGAAGGGCCGGAACGCGCGCCGCACCGGTCGTATTATTATGCGATGGGCATGACCGAAGAGGAAATCCATCAACCGCTTGTTGGTGTGGCGACCTGCTGGAACGAAGCCGCGCCTTGCAACATCGCGCTGAACCGTCAGGCGCAGTCGGTGAAGAAGGGCGTAGCGGAAGCGGCGGGCACCCCGCGCGAGTTCACCACCATCACCGTGACCGACGGGATCGCTATGGGGCATGAGGGCATGCGGTCCTCGCTGCCCTCACGCGAGGCGATCGCGGATACGGTCGAACTGACGATGCGCGGGCATTGCTATGACGCGATCGTGGGTCTGGCGGGATGTGACAAGTCGCTGCCGGGCATGATGATGGCCATGGTGCGGCTGAACGTGCCGTCCGTCTTCATCTATGGCGGGTCGATCCTGCCGGGCCGCGCACCGCGCGTCGGGGATGTGCCGGAAGAATATCTCGACCGCGATCTCACCGTTCAGGACATGTTCGAGGCCGTGGGCAAACACCAGAACAACATGCTGTCCGATGCGGCCCTTGACGTGCTTGAACGCGTGGCCTGCCCCAGCGCGGGTGCCTGTGGCGGTCAGTTCACCGCCAACACCATGGCCTGCGTATCCGAAGCGATCGGGCTGGCGCTGTTCAATTCGTCGGGCATGCCCGCGCCTTATGAAAGCCGCGACCAGTATGGCGAGGCATCGGGCCGCGCGGTGATGGACCTGATCGAAAAGAACATACGCGCGCGCGATGTCGTGACGCTGAAGGCGCTTCAGAACGCCGCCCGCGTCGTGGCCTGCACCGGCGGATCGACCAATGCCGGTCTGCACCTGCCTGCCATCGCGCATGAGGCCGGGATCGACTTCTTTCTGGACGATGTCTGCGAAATCTTCCGCGACACTCCCTATTTCGTCGACCTGAAACCGGGTGGGCAATATGTGGCCAAGGATCTCTACGAGGCCGGCGGTGTGCCCGTGGTGATGAGGGAACTGCGCAAGGCGGGCCTGATCCACGAGGAGTGCATCACAGCCAGCGGCAGGACCATCGGCGAGGAACTGGACCTGATCGACCGCGACGCGGACGGCAAGGTGATCTATCCCATCGAGACTCCGATCACCAAGACTGGCGGTGTCGTGGGCCTGAAGGGCAATCTTGCCCCCGAGGGAGCGATCGTGAAAGTCGCCGGTATCTCGGCCGAGGATCAGGTCTTCACCGGCCCGGCCAATGTGTTCGAATGCGAACAGGACGCCTTTGAGGCGGTCCAGAAGCGCGCCTACAAGGAAGGCGACGTGATCGTGATCCGCAACGAGGGCCCGTCAGGCGGGCCGGGCATGCGCGAGATGCTGGCGACCACGGCGGCATTGTCGGGTCAGGGCATGGGCAAGAAGGTTGCCCTGATCACCGACGGGCGGTTCTCGGGCGCGACGCGCGGGTTTTGCGTGGGCCATGTGGGCCCCGAGGCCGCCAAGGGCGGGCCCATCGGGATGCTGAAGAATGGCGACATGATCACCATCAACGCGGTCACGGGTGAATTGTCGGTCGATCTGAGCGACGACGAACTGGCGCAGCGCCGGGCCGCATGGCCGGGCCCGCGCACGTCGATCTATACATCAGGCGCAATCTGGAAATACGCGCAGCTGGTCGGTGACACCTACAAGGGGGCTGTCACCCATCCCGGGGCCAAGGCCGAAAAGCATGAGTATATGGAACTTTAAGGCCCATATCCTTGCCCTGCCCGCCGTTCTGGTGCTTGCCGCCTGCGACGAGCTCCCCCAGACAACCGGGGGCGGCGGGGCCAAGGCGCTGACTCAGGCAAGCCTGTCTGAGAACAGTATCCGTTTGGCAGCCCCAAACGGATACTGCATTGACCGGCGCAGCCTGCGCGACAGGTTTGCCCTGCTTGGGCGATGCGATACACTTGGTGTGATCGGAACATTCGCGGCTGTGGAACTGGCGATCATCACGGTCTCGACAGTGCCCGTCACCCCCGAGTCGGCAACGCCAAGCGCAGCCGCAATGGCGGCGACCAAGGGCCAGAGCAATGTGGTCAAAACCGTCAGCCAGGATGGGTTGCAGTTCTTTCAACTCAAAGGTGGCGGCGAACAGGTCGAGGGCGTGAATGATCTGTATTGGCGCACAGCCTTTGTTTTGAACGGCCAACTCGTCAGCATCGCACTTTATGCACCCAGCGAGAGCGGGGCGGTCGGCCCTGAAGGGGCGCGCATTCTGGAAGGCATCGTCTATGCCACGCGCACGGCAACAGAGGGCATCAGCATTTAGACTGCGGCTGGAAAGCGCGGAGTGATTCTTTTTGACTGTTTATTTTTGGGAAATTCTTGTCATGGATTGTCTCCAAAGCGGAAACGATTGTATCTAACGACATGGCATTTCAATTCGGCTCAGTCATGGATCGGTTCATCCAGAACGGCGCACTCCGGTGGTGGCGCCGCGCTGCCCGGCATGCACGGGATGCGGATCTTGTATCTTTGCGCCGATACCGCCAGCGGGCACGCCAGCTGCGCACCCTGCTGAACGAAGTCATCCATTCAGCTGATGAACGCCTTGCCCTGCCCATGGTCGGGTCGGATTCCTTCCCAAAACCCTTCGGGACCGACTGGGCCTGGCGCCCTGAGCTTTGGCGGGGGCCGTTGCCGATTCCGGGGATTTCTTCGGTACAGACCAAATCAAAACTGGGCGATAAGGTGACGCTGTTTCATGACTGCGCCCATTCGGAACTGACCCTACGCCAGCTGCGCAATCTGCGAGAGGCCGATCTGGCCCCTTATGGGTTGCGCATGGACGTGTTCAAATTCGACGGATCGTTCCTGTCGCTGGTGGTTGATTTACCCAAAGCCTCGATCGCGGGCATCCGGAAAGATCACGTCATTCGCATCGACACCATTGTCGAGGTCGAGAAAGGGATCGAGATCTTTGCAAGGCTCAACATCAAGCATGGGCCGAACACGGAACAATTCGTGCGCGAACTCCCCCTGAATGAAGAGAAGGTCATGGTCGAGTTCGATCTCGCCTACTCGAACCTGAATGAAAAGCGTGTCGAACGCGCCTGGCTGGATCTGATCTTTGAGGGCCCGGAAATGAACCAGGTGATCCTGCGTGATCTGACCTTCTCGCGCCGCTTGCGCGCATCGATATGAGGCCCTGCAGATGAGCCATTTTGAACTGACCAAAATCCGAATGGCCAATGGTGTGTGGGAAGATATCCTGACACGCGCCGAAGGCGTGACAGGCAACCCGGATGTGCGGTTGTTGCACATGGACACGCCGGTTGCCGGGGTCAAGGTGACGCCATATGCGGATACCGGGACATGGGTGCTGAGCATACCTGTCCCGCAGGAAGCGATTGCCGATGGCGTGCACAGTTTCACGATTTTCGACAAGTCGGATGACAGCAAGCTGGGGCATTTCACCCTGCTTGCCGGTGAGGCTGTTGCGGATGATATCCGCAGTGAGATGGAACTGCTGCGCGCTGAGCTGGATATGCTCAAGCGTGCCTTTCGCAGGCATTGCCTGGAAACGACCTAGACCGGCGCAAAGATCACTGCGAACCCCGCGGCACACAGGCCCAGCGTCGAGAGCGGCGCGCGCATGGCAATCAGTCCGTATGAGATCAGCCCCAGACCCACACCGACCCTGAGGAATGCAATCAATGCACCGACGGGTTCATCTATCAGGCGGATGAGGTCCGGATTGGCGATCATCCCCATCGGGATGACGTAGAGCCCCACGCCCAGCGCCATGGCCGTCACCGCAACACGCAACCAGTTTTCCCGCACCATGCCCGAGGCAATGAACACAGCGCCACAAACCGGCGGGGTGATCGTCGACAACAACGCATACCAGAAGACGAAAAGATGCGCCTGCAGGGGTTCAAGGCCCAACTGGATCAACGCCGGACCCGCGACAGACACGCAGATCACATAGGCCGCTGTCGTGGGCACTTCCATGCCCAGCACAAGACAGGCCAGCGCGGTGAGCAGCAATGCAGGCCAGAGCATACCGCCTGCTCCGGACAGGATCAGCGAGGTGATCTTGACGCCCAACCCGGTCACCGAAAGGACACCAATGATGATGGATGCACATAGAATGATCGAAGCGATCAGGGAGACCTGACGCGCCGCGGTAAGCAACGCCATCTCATAGCGCTCCCATGTTGCGCGCAGATCAACCTTGAGCGTGCGATCAAGGAACAGCAAAACCGCGCCGGCGAGGATGGCCAGGCATGCCGCATATTGCGGCGTGACCTTCAGACCGAACATGCCCCACAGCAGCACCGCAAACGGCACGAGGAAAAAGGCCGATGTGATGATCACATCCTTGAGGCCGGGCTGATCCTTGGCCTCGATACCCTTGAGATCGGTGGTGCGCGCATAGGCATTGATGCCAACCCAGACCGCAAGGAAATACAGGATCGCGGGCAGGATCGCGGCTGCCATGATGCCGGTATAGGGAACGCCCGTCAGTTCAACCATGACGAAGGCCCCAGCCCCCATCAGCGGCGGCATGATCTGCCCGCCGGACGAGGCCACGGCCTCGACCGCGCCAGCAAGGCGCTTGGGATAGCCGAGTTTCATCATGGCCGGCAACGTGATGGCACCTGTCGAGGCCACATTGGCCGAGGCAGAGCCGGAGATGGAACCGAACAGCGCCGAGGAGATGACCGAGACCTTGGCCGCACCACCCGTCAGCCGCCCGGCTGCGGCAGCGGCGACATTCATGAAACCCTGCCCGGCTTCGCCTGCGTTCAAGACCGCGCCGAAGATGACGAATACGGCAACAACGCCGACCGAGACGGCTGTCAGGCTGCCCCATATACCGCCTTCCGCGATTGTCATGGTTCCAAGGAAGCTTTCGAGCGGTGTGCCGGAATGCCCGAATTCGCCGGGAATATGCTGACCCAGAAGCGCATAGGCCAGCGCCAGAGCCGACACGATGGGCAATGGCCAGCCAATGGCACGGCGTGCGGCTTCGATCACGCAGACCAAAAGCACAACGGCCACGGCCATCTGGAAATTGTCTTCGATGAATCCGTATTGATCACTCAGCGCGTCGTGGTTCCATGCAATCCAGACGGCGGCGGAAATACCAAAGGCAGCAAACACCGTTCCCGAGATCAATTGCGCCCGGTTTGCTGCCGCAAAGATGAAAATCCACGGAAGTACCAGCGCCATATGCAGCGGCCGCGCGACAAGATTGGGCACCAGCCCCCAGAAGATCAGGCCGATGTGATACGCGACCAGAACAATGGCCAGAACAAGCCAGAGCGGTTTCCAGCGGATCGGAAGATCGTCTTGCAACATGGCTCTCTGCCCCGGTGACATGGAAAAGGCCGGGCAGAACAGCCCGGCCTTGCCCGAAGAGTTCGGTGTTTTACATCTGAGAATCGGTCAGGGACATACCCGCTTCTTTGTAAAAGCGGATAGCGCCGGGATGGAGCTTGCCTTGGATGTTTGACATCAGGCTCTCATCCACGCCGTTCCACCAAGGGGCGGCCTCGGCCATTGATCCTTTGCCCTCCCAGAAGGTCTTGGTCAGCTGATAGGCCGTTTCCTCATCCATTTTGGTGGTGGTGTAGGCAACAACCGGAAGCGAAGTCGTCACGATGTCTTCATCCTGCCCGGCATAAGTCCCTGCGGGAATAATCAGACGCGCGCGCTTGGTCTGGGCGATCTGCTCGTCGTTCAGCGACAGAACATTTACATCCATTGAAGCGGCAGCTTCGATCACGTTCGGGGCCGGGAAGGAACCCGCCGTGACAAAGGCGTCGATCTGGCCGTTCTTGAGCGCTGGAACCGCGTTGGACAGTTCGACTTCGGCAAGGGTGACTTTGCCTTCCAGACCAAAGAGGCCAAGATATTTCTCGCCTTCGGTTGCTCCGAATGATCCTTTGCCCAGCAGCACGGTTTTGCCTTCAAGATCCGCGAAACTCTCGATGCCCGCATCCGCGCGGGTCACGAAGTGCATGGTCAGCGATGGAATCGGGAACAGGGCGCGGATCTCGTCAAATGCCGGATCCCCCTTGCCTTCGAACATCGCCTTGCCGCCCTGAGCCAGCCCGACCAGTGCAGGAGGTGTGGTAAAGACGTAATCGCCGCCACGTGCTTTGACTTCCATCACGTTCTGGACCGATCCTTGGCTTTCTTCGACGGTAACGATGATCGAACCGTCTGAACCGGCCTTCATGGCTTCGGCGATCTGCACAGCCATCTGGTAATAGGACGAGCCGGTTTTGGCCGATTTGTAAGTGACGCGGGTTTCCGCAATCGCAGATGTTCCCGCAAGCCCGATGATCGCAGCAGCAAGCGCCGCGCGCGCAAAAAATTTCATAGTGTTTCCTCCCGTTGATGACGGATGTTCGCGTCCAGTCGCGCAAGACTATGCAGGCGAAACAAGCAGTTGAAAAGCCCTTGCAGATCTTGACAGCGGCCTGACGGCTTACAACGGTTTGGAGGTGCGACGCGGTCGGTTGGCTGGTGCCAGAATGATGCAGATGACCGGCAAACGCAAAACGCGCGGCTCATTCACGAACCGCGCGCTTGGGGTGTCAGATCTGCTTAGATCAATCGGCGCGATTGATCGCGGAAAGCCCGGTCAGAATATCAATGGCATAGGCCAGTTGGTAATCCTCTTCGCGCAGGGCGGCCGCTGCGTCAGCCTTTTCGCGATCCGCCTCGATCTGGCGGATCTCATCTTCGCTCAGGCTGTCATTGTTCAGACGACCCCGCAGATCGGCCTCGGATCGGCTGCGGTTTGCGGCGCTGCCCTCGTCTTCTTCCTCGGCGTTGACGGCACGGCGCGGCTGTTCGACCACGATGTTGGGAGACACGCCCAACGCCTGAATGGACCGACCAGAGGGCGTGTAATAGCGCGCTGTCGTCAGACGCATCGCGCCATCACCGCGCAAAGGCATGACCGTCTGGACCGACCCTTTGCCAAAGCTTTTGGTGCCGACAACAATCGCACGTTGATGATCCTGCAAGGCACCTGCCACGATCTCGGAGGCCGAGGCCGAGCCACCATTGATCAGCACCACGATAGGTTTGCCTTCCGCCAGATCTCCGGGCGTCGCGTTGAAGCGCTCGCCATCTTCGGGGGCCCGACCGCGTGTCGAGACGATCTCGCCCTTTTCAAGGAATGCATCCGAGACCTTGATCGCCTGCGTCAGCAACCCGCCGGGGTTGTTGCGCAGATCCAGAACGATGCCGTTGATCGCGTCCATGCCGCCCGCAGCTTCGATCTGTTCCTTCAGACCGGCTTCGAGATTGGGCATGGTCTGGTCATTGAACGTGGTCACACGCAGCACGACCGTATCCCCTTGAAGGCGCGTGCGCACGGCAGTCAGCTTGATCGTGTCTCGGATGATGGAAACGTCGAATGGCTCGGGTTCGCCCTCGCGCACAACGGTAATGATGATCTCGGACCCAACCGGGCCGCGCATCAGATCGACCGCCTCATCCAGCGTCAGCCCCAGCACGCTGTCTCCATCGACATGGGTGATGAAGTCACCGGCTTCCATGCCCGCCTCATCGGCAGGTGTCCCGTCGATGGGAGAGACGACCTTCACAAAGCCTTCTTCCTGAGTGACTTCGATGCCGAGGCCGCCAAACTCTCCGCGCGTCTGCACCCGCATCTGAGCCGCATCGTCCGGGGACAGATAGCTGGAGTGAGGATCAAGCGATGTGAGCATGCCGTCAATCGCGGCTTCGATCAGATCCGCCGCATCGACCTCTTCGACATATTGGGCGCGAATGCGCTCGAAGATGTCACCGAAAAGATCCAGCTGTTCGTAAACCGAGCTGTTGCGCGCGTTTTCCTGCGCCAGCAGCGGGCCTGCAACCTGAGTCGTGGCAAGGGCCCCGGCAACGATTCCGGCAAATGCAACTATGATAGCGTTTTTCATGTGTGGTTTATCCATCCTTGTCGGTTCGGAACCATATTTCAGGATCCACGGGGGCAGAGCCCTCTCTCACTTCTATATAGAGCGTTTCTGGCCGGTCTGTTCCAGTGCCCTCACCGCTTGTTGACAGAATTGTGCCAATTTCCGGGTCTTCTCCGCCCATCAGACCGACAGGTGCCCCCTCCGGGATGACCAAACCCGCTTCTCCATAGACCTCAGAGAGGCCTGAAAGCACAAATAGCGTATCTGCCTGAGGTTCAAGTATCACCACATTTCCCAGATCCAGAAGCGGCCCGAGATAACGAATCGTTGCAGGTGTCGGGCTGGTAACCAATGCACGCGGGCGCGTGGCCAGCAAAATACCCGGCCGCGTGATACCCGCAGCATCCGCTTGGCCTGCGCGACGCAGCAACACCCCTTGCACCGGAAGCGGAATCTGGCCTTTGCGCGCGTTGATATCTGACGAGATCGGCGCGATCTCATCTCCGGCCATATTCCCCAACCCGCTGGCAAAGCCTTCCAATGTCTCGGTCGAGGAAATCAGAATGGCCGTGCGCACCGGATCTTCGGTAAAGCGGCGCGGCAGGTCTGTGCGGTCGGCCACGGCCTGGCTGAGCTCGGCCCGGGCTCCCTGAACACCCTTGAGACCTTGCTCAAGTGTACGGGCAGCCGATTGCTGAAGCAGGCGCAGGGTCTGAACCTCTTCGAGATCGCGGCGCAGTTGGGCGGCGCGCGCATTCAGCGCCGGAGCAACATCAGCCAGCATCATGCCTGCGCGCGCGCTACCCTGCGGCCCGTTGGGATGCACCATGAGCACAGGCGCAGGAGCCCCGCCGATGATTTGCAATATCCCCAGCAGCTCGGCGATTTCCGCTTCGCGCGCCTCCAACTGGCGCTGCAACTGACTTTCGCGCAGCGTCGCCTGCCGCAGTCCGTCGCGCATCGCGGTCAATCCGGATTCATAGGCTTGCACCGTGAGGGTCAGGGCCCGAACGCGATCCCGGGCACTCGATGCCTCATGCAGGGCAATCGCGGCCTCTTCAAGCTGCGTGGCGGCCGAACGCGCAGCTTGCGCCGGATCATCCAGGGCAAAGGCTGGCACGGCACAGACAAGACAACAGATGGCTGCAAGAACCCTCATGCCAAAAGGTTTTCTCCCGTCATCTCGGCGGGCTTTTCCAGCCCCATGAGCGCAAGAACCGTTGGCGCAAGGTCTGAAAGACGGCCGTCACGCAGGCGGGCACCCTCGGGTCCGCCGACAAGGGCCACCGGAACCGGATTGAGAGTATGCGCCGTATGCAGACCACCGGTTTCGGGATCGATCATCATCTCGCAATTGCCATGGTCTGCGGTCACAATCATCGCACCACCCACCTCTTCAAGCGCCGCGATTGCGCGGCCAAGACCTTCATCAACAGCCTCACAGGCCTTGATGGCCGCCGCAAGGTTGCCGGTATGTCCGACCATATCCGGATTGGCAAAATTCACGACAATCATATCATAGCGCTTATGGATTGCCGCGACCAATTCGTCAGTCACCTGAGCGGCGGACATCTCGGGTTGCAGATCATAGGTGGCAACATCAGGCGATTTCGGCATGACGCGGTCTTCCCCGGGTTCGGGCTCTTCCTGACCGCCGTTGAGAAAAAAGGTCACATGGGGATATTTCTCGGTCTCGGCCAGCCGGAACTGGCACCGTCCGTGCTGCGCGACCCAGGAGCCAAGCGTGTTCACGATCTCACGGGACGGGAACACAGTGGTCATGTAAGTGTTATGCACGTCGGAATACTCGACCATGCCCAGAAACCCCGCCAAATCAGGCCGCGGGCCGGTGTCAAAGCCATCAAAGCCCGGCTGGCCAAGGGCGGCCAGGATTTCACGGGCGCGATCGGCGCGGAAGTTCAGGCAAAAGACCCCATCGCCATCCCGCATGCCCTCATAGCCCTGCAGGACGGTGGCACTTATGAACTCGTCCGTTTCGCTATGATTGTAAGCGGCTGTGACCGCGGCGTGGGCGTCTGTCGCGCGGCGTCCCTCGGCCTTGACCATGGCGTCGTAGGCTTCGCGCACGCGACTCCAGCGATTGTCACGATCCAGTGCAAAGTATCGCCCGATCACGGTCACGATACGCGCGCCATCCGGCAGCCTGTCGGTCAGTTCGCCCAGATAGCCATAGGCGGATTTGGGCGCAACATCGCGCCCATCCGTGATCGCATGCAATGCAACGGGAACACCCGCGCGGGTTATGGCCTGTGCTGCTGCGATGATGTGATCGAGATGCCCATGCACCCCCCCATCCGAGCACAGGCCAATCAGATGCGCCGTGCCACCACTGGCTTTCAGCCCGTCGATAAACTCCTCAAGAGCCCGGCTTTCGAAAAAGCTGCCGTCCTCGATCGCCAGATCAATCTGGCCAAGATCCATGGCGACCACTCGCCCGGCCCCGATATTGGTATGCCCGACCTCTGAATTGCCCATCTGTCCGCGCGGCAAACCGACATCCGGTCCGTGAGTGATCAGGCGCGCATGGGGCCCTTTGGACATGATCAGGTCAAAGTTCGGCGTTTTCGCCAGCAAGGGCGCGTTTGCCATTGTGCTGTCAGACAGACCCCAGCCATCCAGAATACAAAGGACAACAGGTTTCGGGATATGCATGAGGTGGCTCCGCTCAGGTTTGATGCCTTCTACCCTGCGTATGCGCCGGGGTGAACCCCGCGTGACGATCCGTCTGATCACACTCCATTGCTTCTTCTTGCTGCAAATACGGAAACCGGAACGATGACCTGAGGCCATAGGCTGCAGAACAGGCGCACAGGCGACAAAGTCGATCAGTCGGGATTACCGCGCGTATAGCTGATTTTCGAGAGATCAGGAGCAGGTCGCCCTCCGGTCATCACAGGCAGGCGCGCACCCTGAGGTGTCAGGACATGTCGCAGCAAGGCAACCGGGTGCGATCTGAGCGACAGGCGGGTTGAGACATAATCCTCCACCACCTCTTCGCCAAGCCACATCCGGGGCAGGCAGGCCGCAGGCTCATCAATCCCTTCGCCATCCATATCCCCTGCAAACAAGGGCAGAGGTTTTGCCGATGCAATCGCCTTGGCCTCCCACAAGGCCTCACGTCGCGACAGATCAAGTGCGGCAAACACATCCGCCTCGGCCAGACGCTCCAGCACTTTCGCGCCCAGACCCGCACGCCGCCACACATCCTGCACCGTCCGATAGCCATTGCCACGCGCTCCGGTGAGCCAGGTGGCCTCCTCTTCGGACAGCCCCTTGATCTGACGCAGCCCCAGGCGCAACGCCAGCCCTCCCTGCCCGTCCGGCTCCATCACATTATCCCAAAAGCTGGCATTGATGCAGATCGCAAGCACCTTGACCCCATGTTCGCGCGCGTCCCGCACGATCTGCGCAGGGGCATAAAACCCCATGGGCTGAGAATTCAGCAACGCGCAGGCAAAGATGCCAGGATGGTGGCATTTGATCCAGGCGCTCGCATAGACCAGAAGCGCAAAAGAGGCCGCGTGGCTTTCGGGAAACCCGTAAGAACCAAAGCCTTCGATCTGGGAAAAACAACGCTCGGCAAAATCATCATCATAGCCGTTTTTCTTCATGCCCTTCAGGAAAAGCGCGCGAAATTCGCTGACACTGCCATGTTTCTTGAACGTCGCCAGTGATCGGCGCAGCCGATCCGCCTGGTCCGGGGTAAAGCCTGCGCCGACGATGGCGATCTGCATCGCCTGTTCCTGAAAAAGCGGCACACCCAGTGTCTTGCCCAATACCTCGCCCAGTTCATCCGAGGGAAAGCTGACCTGCTCTTCTCCGTTGCGGCGCCGAATATAGGGATGCACCATATCGCCCTGAATGGGCCCCGGCCGGATGATCGCGACCTCGATCACAAGATCATAGAAATTGCGCGGGCGCATGCGCGGCAGAAAGTTCATCTGCGCGCGGCTTTCCACCTGAAAAACGCCAATGCTGTCAGCTTCGCAAAGCATATCATAGACCACCGGGTCTTCGGGCGGCAGCGTGGCCAGCGAATACTGCAACTGGTGATGTTTCTTGAGCAGATCAAAGCTTTTGCGAATACACGACAGCATTCCAAGGCTCAGCACATCGACCTTGAGGATACCCAGCGTATCGATATCGTCCTTGTCCCAGCAGATGACGGTGCGGTTTTCCATCGTGGCGTTCTCAATCGGGACAAGTTCGTCCAGGCGGCCTTCCGTTATCACGAACCCGCCCACATGCTGGGACAGGTGGCGGGGGAATCCGTTTATGTCATGCACCAAAGCCAAGGTCTGGATCAGGCGCGGGTCGGTTGGATCAAGACCGATCTCGGCCATACGTTCGGCTTCGATCCCCTTGGTCGAGAAGAACCCCCAAAGCTGAGAGGACAGGCCGCTGATCGTATCTTCGGTCAGGCCCATGGCGCGCCCCACTTCGCGGATCGCGCGTTTGCCGCGGTAATGCACCACCGTCGCGCACAGGCCTGCACGATGACGGCCATAGCGCTCATAGATCCACTGGATCACCTCTTCGCGCCGCTCGTGTTCGAAATCCACGTCGATATCAGGCGGTTCATCGCGCGCCTCGCTGACGAACCGCTCAAAGACCATCGTGCCGATCTCGGGGCTGACAGAGGTGACGCCAAGACAATAACAGACCACTGAATTGGCCGCCGATCCACGGCCCTGACACAGGATGTTACGGGACCGCGCAAAGGTCACCACATCGCGCACGGTCAGGAAATATGGCTCATAGGCCAGCTTGCCGATCAGGGCCAACTCATGCTCCAGCAGCTTGATGACCTTGTCCGTTGCGCCGTTCGGATAGCGCCATTCAAGCCCCTCATAGGCCAATCGGCGCAGGCGCTTGGCAGGTGTCTCACCCTCGGCAACCTCATGGGGATATTCATAGCGCAACTCATCCAGGGAAAAGCTCAGGCGCTGACCAAGCTCATGCGCGCGCGCGACCGCATCTTCATGGCCCGCAAAGATGTGACGCATCTCGGCTTCGGATCGCAGGCGCTGTTCGCCATTGGCAAGGGCCGCGCGCCCCAGATCGTCAACACGGCAGCCCAGGCGGATCGCGCTGAGCACATCGGCCAGACGGCGGCGGTTTGAGCGGTGCATGCGGGGGGCCGCACTGGCCAGCGTGGGCAGACCCAGTTCTCCCGCCTGTCGGGTCAGTTCCTCAAAGCGCACCCCGTCCCGGCTATCATACATCGGGGCCAGCCCCAGATGCATACGACCCGCGAAATGGGGAGCAAGCCGGGACAAAAGCGCGCCCCAGCCGCCGCAGTCATGTGACCATCCCTGATCGCTGGGCCACAGGATAAGCTGCACTGCATCGCAAAACTCGCAGAGATCCTTGAGTGTCAGGTCGCACCCGCCCTTTTCAGCCCTGAGCTTGCCGCGCGTCAGGATTCGGCAAAGGCTGGCCCAACCCGCACGCGTTTCCGGCAAAACCGTGACAGGCGGCGCATCGGCAAAGGTAAGCCGCGCGGCCGGGATCAACCGGGGTGTGGCGTAGATCGGAAAACTTGGAGGGGCGGGGATATGCGCGGGGCGCGGCGGACCAATAAGACCATGCATGCGGTCCCAGTCGCGCCGTTCATCCACAAGACGGGCAATCTCACGCGCCTGGGTATGAGCGCGAACGATGCCTGCGACGCTGTTTTCATCCGCAATGGCAATGGCGCTGAGATCAAGCTCAACGGCACGCGCCATATACTCCTCGGGGTGGGACGCCCCGGTGAGAAAAGAGAAATTGGAGGTGATGGACAATTCGCAATACATGGCAGACCACCATTATATTCACGTTTTGTTCTTTTTCGAGTCAGAAGCGCATTTTTCGCGAAATCTTTCCGGTGTCGGGCTGGGGTTCAGTCCTGTCGTGACGCGGTCAATGCGAGGAAGACATCCTGCAGATGCGGCTCTTCACTGCGCAGATCACGGATCGAGATTCCCGAAGCGCGCACGAAATCCAGCACCTGTTCCGCGCTCGTCACCTGACGGCGATAGGTCAGCGCCAAAGAGCCATCCACCCGCAATTCGGTTTCGATCCCCTTGGTCCGGGGGGCCTCGATCAACGGGGTTTCGGGATGGACCACAAGGGTTTTCGCATCCAGCCGCTCCAACAGATTCGCAGTGCTGTCGCGCGCCACAAGATCACCATGGTCGATGATGGCGATTTCGTCACACATCTCCTCAGCCTCTTCAAGGTAATGGGTCGTCAGAATGATTGTCATCCCATCGCGATTGAGCTGACGGATGTTCTGCCACAACATCTGGCGCAATTCGATATCCACGCCTGCCGTGGGTTCATCCAGCACCAGGACATGTGGGCGATGTACCAATGCCTTGGCCAGAAGCAGCCTGCGGCGCATGCCCCCGGAAAGCGTGCGGGCATAGGCATCGGCCTTGTCCTCCAGCCCGACCAGCCGCAGGATATCGTCGCTGTGGCGTTGAGATTTGGGCACGCCGTAAAGCCCTGCCTGCACCTCCAGAGCCCCACGCGGCGAAAAGAAAGGATCAAGGTTCAGCTCCTGCGGCATGACACCGATCGACGCGCGCGACTGGCGCGGATTGATGTCCTGATCAAAGCCCCAGATCTGCACCTTTCCAGCCGTCTTTTTCACCAGCCCTGCCAGAATATTGATCAGCGTGGATTTGCCCGCCCCGTTCGGACCCAGCAATCCAAAAACCGACCCGCGCGGAATCGCCAGATCCACGCCCTTGAGCGCTGTCTTTTCGGGCTCTCCCTTGGAGCCGCGATAGGTCTTGACCAAACCCTCTATGGAGATCGCATCCTGTGTCACGCAGCCTCTTGCCCCTCTATTCTGCTTGGCTCATAAAGCCCCTACTTCAAGACCCCCAGGCACAGCAACCTGAAGGACCTGCAAGCATGAGTATCGAAGCGCCGGAAACCAAGATCGTGGACAGCTTTCGCGTGGCTTGCGACGGTGGTGGAGCTGCGCTGGGTCATCCTCGGGTATGGCTGCAGATTCCGACGGACACCGGCTGGGTCGAATGCCCCTATTGTGACTGCAAATATGTCAATCGCGCGTTCGAAGGGAAAGTGTAAAGCTGTTTCCAGGGCGTTCCGGTCAGGCTGAAACTGCCGGCCGCGACCGTATTTTTTGCAAGAAGAAGCAGGTGGCGTTTCCCCCTTGATGCGTGGCATCTTGCTATCTGCCACATTGGGAGATTAAGCGCATGAGCTTTGGCAAAGGCTGTCATCTGCATCTGATTGATGGATCTGCATTCATCTTTCGCGCCTATCATGCGCTGCCGCCCCTGACGCGCAAATCCGACGATTTGCCCATTGGAGCGGTCAGCGGCTTTTGCAACATGCTGCACCGCTATGTCGAAGGAAACCACGGACCGGACGCCCCGACCCATGTGGCGGTGATCTTTGACAAGGGCAGCCATACGTTTCGCAACGAGATGTATGACCTCTATAAAGCCAACCGGGAAGCCATGCCCGAGGATCTGCGCCCGCAGATACCTCTGACACGAGCGGCCACCGAAGCCTTCAACATCGCCTGCAAGGAGAAAGAGGGGTTTGAGGCCGACGACATCATTGCCACGCTCGCCTGTCAGGCGCGGGATGCGGGTGGCGCAGTGACGATCATCAGTTCGGACAAGGATCTGATGCAACTGGTCGGCGATGGCGTCGAAATGCTGGATGCCATGAAGAACCTGCGGATCGACCGCGAGGGCGTGTTCGAGAAATTCGGCGTTTATCCCGAACGCGTTGTGGATGTACAGGCCCTGGCGGGCGACAGCGTGGATAACGTACCCGGTGCGCCGGGGATCGGGATCAAGACAGCCGCTCTTCTGATCAATGAATTCGGAGATCTGGAAACGCTTCTGGATCGCGCCGGTGAAATCAAGCAGCCCAAGCGCCGCGAGACACTGGTCGAGAACCGCGCGCAGATCGAACTGTCCAAACGTCTGGTGCAACTGGATTGCGATACGCCACTGGATTTCACGCTTGATGATCTTGAGGTGCGCAAGCCCGATCCCGACATTCTGATGGCCTTCCTGGCCGAGATGGAATTCCGCACGCTGACCAAACGCATCGCGGATCAACTGGGCGTCGAGGCTCCGGTGATTTCCGATGCCACGGCCGCGCCGTCGCATGACAGCGCGGGGGCACTGGAGGCTCCGGGTTTTGACGCGGCAAACTATGAGTGCGTGCGCGACGGCGTCACTCTGCAAAGCTGGATCGATCAGATCCGCGCCCGAGGCTGGGTTGCCGTGGATACGGAAACCACCGGCCTGAACGAGATGCTGTGCGATCTGGTCGGCATCTCGCTTTGTGTCGAAGCAGGTCATGCCTGCTATGTCCCGCTGACGCACAAAGCCGGTCAGTCCGACGATCTTTTCGGCTCGGATGCACTGGCCGAAGGGCAAATCGCGCTGAACGAGGCGTTGGCCATGCTGAAGCCGGTTCTGGAGGACGACAGTATCCTCAAGATCGGGCAGAACATGAAATACGACGCCAAGGTCTTTGCCCGTTATGGCATCGATGTCTCGCCGATAGATGATACGATGTTGATGTCCTATGCGCTGCATGGCGGTGAACATGGGCACGGGATGGACACCCTGAGCGAGCGCTATCTCAACCATACGCCGATCCCGATCAAACCGCTGCTTGGCTCCGGAAAGTCGGCGCGCACATTCGACTATGTCCCGATTGACGAGGCCGTAGCCTATGCCGCCGAAGATGCGGATATCACCCTGCGGCTCTGGCAGAGTTTCAAACCTCAGCTTCATCGCAAACAGGTCACCACCGTCTATGAAACGCTGGAACGCCCGATGGTGCCGGTGCTGGCCAGAATGGAGATGGCCGGGATCAAGGTAGATCGCGATACGCTCAGCCGCATGTCCAATGCGTTTGCGCAAAAGATGGCAGGACTCGAGGCAGAAATTCACCAACTGGCAGGGCAAACATTCAATGTGGGCTCACCCAAACAATTGGGCGAAATCCTGTTTGACAAGATGGAACTGGAAGGCGGAAAGCGCGGAAAAACAGGGGCATACGCCACAGGTGCAGATGTTCTCGAGGATCTGGCGACCGAACATGAACTGCCGGCACGCGTGCTTGACTGGCGTCAACTCAGCAAGCTGAAATCGACCTATACAGATGCGCTGCAGGACCACATAAACCCGGATACAGGGCGCGTGCACACGTCATATTCCATTGCCGGGGCATCGACCGGGCGGCTGGCCTCGACCGATCCCAACCTGCAGAACATCCCGATCCGCACCGAAGAAGGCCGCCGCATTCGCGAGGCCTTTGTTGCCGATGAGGGCAAGGTTCTGGTGGCGCTCGATTACTCGCAGATCGAATTGCGCATCCTGGCCCATATCGCCGATATCCCGGCCTTGAAGCAAGCCTTTGCGGACGGGCTCGATATTCACGCGATGACGGCGTCAGAGATGTTCGATGTCCCGCTTGATGAGATGACGCCTGACGTGCGGCGGCGCGCCAAGGCCATCAACTTCGGAGTGATCTACGGCATCTCGGGATTTGGCCTTGCGCGCAATCTGCGCATCCCGCGCGCCGAGGCCCAGGGGTTCATCGACCGATACTTCGAACGTTTCCCCGGCATTCGCACTTACATGGATGACACAAAGGCTTTTGCGAAAGAACATGGCTATGTCCAGACGCTCTTCGGGCGCAAGATCCACACACCCGAGATCAATGCCACAGGCCCCCGTGCCGGCTTTGCACAGCGCGCCGCGATCAACGCGCCCATCCAGGGAACAGCCGCTGATGTGATCCGGCGCGCCATGGTCCGCATGCCCGATGCGATCGCGGACCTTCCGGCCAGAATGCTGTTGCAGGTCCATGACGAGTTGCTCTTTGAAGTTGAAGAACATGCAGCCAGCGACACGATCGCCCGCGCCAAGAACATCATGGAAAGCGCTGCGGACCCAGTCGTGAAACTTGACGTGCGTCTGGTCGTGGATGCCGGGCAAGGAAAAAACTGGGCTGAAGCGCACTGACTCCCCCGCTTCTTTCTGGTCAAAAATACCCAAAAGCACGGTTGCCCAAAACGCCAAAGGCGGGCATTGGCAGACTGACCTACAAGCGCCCTGTCTGAAACAACGTAATCTTGAGACCGCCCAGAGGGACGGGAGGCGCGGGTGCCTTGAACGGCAGGCCGGTTGTTCGCGCCAACCCGGTCTCGGAGGTCACAAGCCCCACGCGCCAGCCGGAAAACCTTGTTTTCAGTACCTTACCCAGTGCCCCGTACAGACCAAACAGAAGCTTCTTGTTTCCGATGCGCGCGCCATAAGGCGGGTTGACGATAACCAGTCCCGGCGGGCCTACGGGTGGGGTCAGATCGCTGATGGGCTGGTAGCCAAAGCGGCACATATCATCGACACCGGCGCGCGTGGCATTTGCCGTGCTCATGCGAATGGCACCCTGATCCCGATCAAAGCCATGACAGATCGTATCGCAGGCGCGCGACGTGCCCGAGTGGCGCATCTCAGTCCAGATTTCCGGGTCAAAGCTGGCCAGATCCTCGAAGGCAAAGCCGCGGCTGCGGCCCGGATAAAGCCCCCGGGCAATCTCGGCCGCCTCGATGACGAATGTGCCCGAGCCGCACATCGGATCAACAACCGGCTCATCGCCCGTATAGCCGCATTGCCGCAGGAAAAGTGACGCTAGTGTTTCGCGCATCGGCGCTTTGCCCACAGCTTCCTTGTGGCCCCGTTTGTGCAGAGACTCTCCGGATGTATCCACGCTGAAGGTGCAGAAGTTATCCTCGATCCGGGCCTTGATCTGGATGGCGGCGTCTTGTGTGACTTGTGCTGCAAAGCTTTCACTCAGCGCCGTTTCAATGCGCTGCCTGGCAGCACCGGCGTGATAGATCTTGGACCTTTTGCAGGTGACCTCGACACGCACCGCACTGCCCGGCCTGAGCACCTCGTCCCAGGCGAACCTTCTTGCGCGTTTATCCAGCTGCGCCAGATGGAAAACCGGGAAGCCGCCAAAGCGCGCAAGCACACGGCCCGCGCCGCGCAGGACCAGATTGGCGCGCCAGACATCGCGCCAGCCGCCGTGAATCAGAACGCCTCCCGGAGTGGCCTGAGGATCGCCAAACCCCGCCTCGCGGACTTCCTCAAGCAGCACGCTCTCCAGTCCCGGAGGCGCTGCAAGGAAGATTTCAAATGTGTCAGCTGCAGTCATGACGCGGGCATAACCCGAATGAAGGAGGCCTACGACAGTTTTCTGAGCCGTCAGTCCTGCCGCGTAATCCGCGCCACGAGACGGCGGGTCAATGGTGCGACGACCAACACGGTGGGAAAGGCCACCAACCAACTGAACACCCATGAAAGCATCCAGGCTCCGAAAACCCCGTCAACAGGGCCAAGCGCCTTTATCGTGGCGATGCCGGATACTACGCAGGACATCAGACCCGAGAGTATCAGGCCAAAAACAACCGGGGCAAAGCGGGCGGGAATCATCGGACATAACTCTGTTCATCTGCTCGGCCAGACTGTGCATCGACAGGCTGGTACTGGCCAGAGCCAAAGCGCAGACAGCCATTTGCAGGATCGCAGCATACGGATGACGATCTCAAGGACCTGTGGTCAAGGGTCAGCTGTCTGCCAGCTCTTCGGAGGGAATGATTGCAAAGAACGCGCCCTGCGACCAGACGCCGAACCAGCCCTCATGATGGGTGCCAAGATCGACGAGACGATAAAAGCTTTTGCGATCGATCAGCGCCTCGAGATTGCTTCGGACAAGCACATAGGGAGACGGTTCCAGGGTCTTGGGATCGCGCTTCACGCGAATCGGCAAGTCCGTTCCTGCGGCAGCCGAGTCGCCCACATTGGTGTGAAATGTCAGAACCTGGTCACGGCCTGTGCCCGATACATCGAAATCCACGGCAACAAACGGCGCATCATCGACCGTGATGCCTACTTTTTCGACGGGCGTGACAAGAAAATATTTGTCACCTTCCCTTTTGAGGATGGATGCGAAGAGTTTTACCAATTCACGCCGCCCAAAGGGCGTTCCAAGGTAAAACCACGTCCCATCTCGCGCAATTCGGATATCCAGGTCTCCACAAAACGGTGGATTCCACAGATGAACAGGGGGCAATCCTTTCGGTTTCGCGGCCCTGACCGAGGCCGCAAGGCCTTCTGCAGAGGGGGTAACGGCTTTTTGTCCGCTCATTGCTTTTGCCATTTCCGTTTCGCGAGATACACTTCCTACATAGAACATATATGACCCGGGAAAGGATTGTCATGTCCGACGACGCAGATCTGGTGGCCGAGATCGAGGCCCTCGAAGATAAACTGGCCGAGGCGCGCGCATCTATCACCAAGCGGTTTATCGGGCAGGAACGGGTCGTTGACCTCACACTGACAGCCCTCCTGAGCGGCGGCCACGCGCTGTTGATCGGCTTGCCCGGTCTGGGGAAAACCCGGTTGATCGAAACCCTGTCGACCGTGATGGGGCTGCATGGCAACCGGATCCAGTTCACACCGGACCTCATGCCGGCGGATATTCTGGGCTCGGAGGTTCTGGATACTGCCGAGGACGGCACAAGGTCTTTCCGCTTTCTGCCGGGGCCGATCTTTTGCCAGTTGCTGATGGCGGATGAGATCAACCGGGCCAGCCCGCGCACGCAATCTGCCTTGTTGCAGGCTATGCAGGAGAAAATGGTGACCGTTGCCGGTCAGGACAGGCCGCTCACACCGCCGTTCCACGTGCTGGCCACCCAGAACCCGATCGAACAGGAAGGCACCTATCCGCTGCCCGAGGCCCAACTGGACCGGTTCCTTGTGCAGATCGATGTGAATTATCCCGACCGGGCAACCGAACGGGACATTCTGCTGGCCACAACAGGTGTGGCCGAGGAAAAATCAACCGAAGTGTTCAGCCGCGATGAGCTGATGGCGGCGCAGAAACTGCTGCGCCGGATGCCGGTTGGCGATGGTGTCGTGGACATGATCCTGGATCTTGTGCGCGCATTCCGCCCCGGAGAAGCGGATGTATCCGACCGCGTGCGCGAGACCGTTGCCTGGGGCCCGGGCCCGCGCGCGGCGCAGGCGCTTATGCTGACGGTGCGCGCGCGCGCCTTGTTGCAGGGGCGGCTGGCTCCGAATGTGGAAGACGTCATCGACATGGCGCGACCCGTGTTGAGCCACCGTATGGCGTTGAACTTTGCTGCGCGCGCACGCGGTGACAGCCTCTCCGATCTGATCGAGACGACAGCGGCCGGGTTGACCCGGACCGAGGCTGCCGCGTGAACAATCCCCTGATCCTTCGCGAACGTGCCGAGACAGAGGCCGCGCGTCTGCCCGCTTTGCTGGCGCGGGCAGAACATCTGGCCGGAACCGTCCTGTTGGGCGAACACGGACGCCGCCGCGCGGGATTGGGAGATGATTTCTGGCAGTACAGACCCGCACAAATCGGTGACAGCTCGCGGATGATCGACCACAGGCGCAGCGCCATGGGCGATGTGCAGTTTGTGCGCGAGCGGGAATGGCAGATCGCCCAGTCGGTCATGCTCTGGGTCGATCAGGGCGCGTCCATGCGCTTTACCTCCGACGCGAATTATCCCGAGAAATCGGACCGGGCCCGCGTCTTGGCCCTTGCAACCGCGATCCTGCTGATCAGGGGCGGCGAACGGGTGGGGTTGACCGGCACCTCACTGCCGCCGCGCCGGGGCAGTGACCAGGTGCTGAGACTGGCCGAGGCATTCTCGATCGATGCGAACGAAGATTATGCCGCGCCGGAACATCGGGCGATGATCCCGCATGCCCGAGCACTGTTCATATCGGATTTTCTGGGCGACATGGCGGATGTCAAACTGGCACTGACCAAGGCGGCGGATCGCGGAGTAAGCGGCGTGCTGCTGCAGGTACTGGACCCCAGCGAAGAGGCGTTCCCGTTCCGCGGTCGCACGATCTTTGAAAGCGTTGGCGGCACGCTCAGTCATGAAACGCTGAAAGCCAACGACTTGCGCGACCGGTATCTTGAGCGTTTGGCAAGCCGCAAGGCGGAACTGGAACAGCTGACCCGGGCAACCGGTTGGCGACTGGGGCTGCATCACACGGGCGATTCCGCGCAATCCGCCTTGCTCTGGCTGTACCGCGCGCTGGATGGGGGGACGACATGACCATCCTTGGCGGTATCGGCTTTACCACACCCTGGCTTCTGCTGGGTCTCATCGCGCTTCCGATCCTGTGGCTGATTTTGCGCGCGGTACCTCCTGCACCGATCCGCCGCCGTTTCCCCGGTGTCGTGTTGATGCTGGGACTGACCGATGATGAAAGCGTGTCGGATCGCACACCGTGGTGGCTCTTGCTGCTGCGGATGCTGGCCGTGGCCGCGATGATCCTTGGTCTGGCGGGCCCGGTTCTGAACCCGCAAGAACAGCGCGGCGGTTCCGGCCCGCTGTTGGTGCTGCTGGATGGCAGCTGGGCGGGGGCGGCGCAATGGCCTGCCAAGATGGAACTTGTCGCGTCGAAACTGGCAGAGGCCGGGCGCGCCGGACGTACCGTGGCCATTGCCAAACTGACCGATCCGGAAGAGCCGGTGTTTCAGGCCGCCGACGTCTGGCGCAGCCGGTTGCCCGGCTTTGCCCCTGCACCCTGGCAGGCAAATGAGGGACGTGTCGAGGACATGATCGCAGCCTTTGGCGATGGGCGTTTCGATACCTTCTGGATCAGCGATGCGCTGGATCATCCGGGCCGCGATGATCTTCTGGCCGACCTTGAAGGCCGGGGCGATGTGACCGTGTTTCAGACGCCCATACCGTCCTTTGCGCTGGCACCTGCGCGCTTCGAAGACGGTGCCATTCAACTGACCGCCCTTCGTGCTGTTGCCGGCGGGGAGCGCGAGGTCACAATTCTGGCGATAGGACGTGATCCTGCCGGAGTTGAACGGGTGCTGTCCAGCGCCTCCGCCACTTTCGAGCCCAGCGCGACCCAAGCGCAGACCGCTCTGGTACTGCCGGCAGAACTGCGCGGGCGGTTGTCTCGTTTCGAAGTGCAGGGCCAGCGCTCGGCCGGTTCGACAACACTGTCCGATGACAGTCTGCGCCGCCGCGAGATCGCCTTGATCGCCGCGCGTGAAGATCGCGAGGGGTTGGAACTGCTCTCGCCGCTGCACTATCTCGAACAGGCGCTGATCCCCACAGCTGAGCTTCTGAGCGGTGCGTTGCTTGAGCTTTTGCCCGCAAACCCGGATGTCATCGTGCTGGCCGATGTTGCCACCCTGTCTTCCGGCGAGGAAGAGGCGCTGACCACATGGATCGAAGAAGGCGGCATGCTGTTGCGCTTTGCCGGGCCTCGGCTGGCCGCAAGCGACGTCAGCCGAACCGAAGAGCATCCGCTGATGCCGGTGCGTCTGCGCGCAGGGGGCCGCAGTGTCGGCGGTGCCATGAGTTGGGGCGAGCCCAAGGCGCTGGCCCAGTTCGAGGAGGGATCGCCCTTCTTTGGCCTGAACATTCCAGAGGATGTGACGGTTACAGCCCAGGTTGTTGCCCAACCCGATCCGACGCTTGCAGAACGGGTGGTTGCATCGCTGAGCGACGGCACGCCTCTGGTAACCCGGAAGACTCTGGGCGCAGGGCAGGTCGTCTTGTTCCACGTCACCGCCAATGCCGAATGGTCCAGCCTGCCTCTTTCCGGGCTGTTCGTGGAAATGCTGGAAAGACTGGCGGTTTCCTCGGCCTCGAAAATGCCAGAGGCGTCTGACCTTGAGGGCACCACATGGACGCCTGTTCAGGTCATGGACGGGTTCGGGCGGTTGCGGGATGCGGGCAATCTGCCCGGTGTCGACGGACCTACTCTGGTGTCTGCACTCGTCGGGCCGGACCTGTTGCCCGGTCTTTATGACAGCGATGACAGACGGCTGGCGCGAAATGTGATCGGGCCTGACGACGTTCTCAGCCCCGCGGTCTGGCCCGCACGCATCCCGGTCGAAGGCATCACCGTGCGCCCGGAACTGCCATTGGGCGGGTTGCTGCTGACACTGGCCATCGGCCTCTTGCTGCTGGACGTGATCGCGGCATTGGCTCTTTCCGGCAGGTTGGGCCGATCCCGTGCTGTGGGAACAGCGACTGTTGTGCTGGCTTTATTGTTCTCGCCGCTTGCCACCCCGGCAACCGCGCAGGACACGGGCGACAGCGAGGCGGTTTCGGCCACGGCAGAGATGATTCTTGCCTATATTCTGACTGGCAATTCGAACGTCGATGATGTCTCGGAAGCCGGTTTGCGCGGCCTGTCTGACACCCTGTTTTTCCGCACCTCGGTAGAGCCGGCCAATCCCATCGGCATCGACCTCGAGCGGGATGAGCTGGCTTTCTTCCCGATCCTCTACTGGCCCATCACGCCAGATCAGCCGACACCCTCCGCCGAGGCTTATGCGAAGTTGAATGCCTATCTTCGATCCGGCGGAATGATCATGTTTGATACCCGCGATGCCGATATCGCGCGCTTTGGCTCATCCAGCCCGAATGGGCGCAAGCTGCAGCAGCTGGCAGCGCCGCTGGATATCCCGCCGCTGGAACCACTGCCTGCCGATCACGTTCTGACGCGCACCTTCTATCTGCTGCAGGATTTCCCCGGGCGCCACACCAGCCGTGATGTCTGGGTCGAGGCGGCTCCGCCGGATGCCCAGCAGATCGAAGGCATGCCCTTCCGCAACCTCAATGACGGTGTCACTCCGGTGGTTATCGGCGGCAATGACTGGGCGGCGGCATGGGCCGTCGATGAGCAAGGCAACGCGCTGTTGCCGGTTGGCCGTGGCTTTACCGGGGAAAGACAGCGCGAGCTGGCCTATCGTTTCGGCGTCAACCTGATCATGCATGTGCTCACGGGCAACTACAAGTCGGACCAGGTGCATGTGCCTGCCCTGCTGGATCGGTTGGGCCAATGACCGGAACCATCATCTTTGACCCGCTCATTCCCTGGGTTGCGCTGATTGCGGTCGCGACCGTCGCCCTGGCCACGGTTTTGCTGGCAGGGCTGCGTGGGCTGTCCGGCTGGGGCCTGCGCGCTCTGGCGGGTGCCATGATCATCGGTGCGCTGGCCGGCCCTGTGTATCAGCAGGAAGACCGCGCGCCGCTCACCGACATTGTCGTGATGCTGGAAGACGCCAGCGCAAGCCAATCGCTGGGTGATCGCCCTGATCAAACAGAGACGGCGGCCGCGGAACTGGCCCAGAGGATCGAAGCGCGTTCCAACACCGAATTGCGCCGCGTGCGTGTTGCTGATGGGGAAGGCGATGCAGGAACCCTGCTGATGACCGCCCTGAGCGAGGCCCTGGCAGAAGAGCCGCGTGCCCGTATCGCTGGCATCATCGCGCTGACGGATGGCCGTTTGCACGACATCGAGCGCACGCCGGACCTGCCTGCGCCGTTGCATGTGTTGCTGACCGGACGCGAGGCGGACTGGGACCGCCGCCTGATCGTGCGCAACGCGCCCGCCTTCGCCATCATTGGTGAGCCGGTCACGCTGACATTGAGCATCGAGGACAGCGGTGCCTCCCCGCCCGGTGCGACCACCGCGCCGCTTGATATCTCGGTTGATGGTGGTGAGCCGCAACGGATCGACGTGCCGATCGGGCAAGAGCTGGAACTGCCGGTCACCCTGCCTCATGGAGGGCGCAACGTGATCCAGTTCACCGTGCCCAAGGCGGATGGAGAGCTGACAGATCGCAACAACACAGCCTTGATTCAGATGAACGGCGTGCGCGATCGCCTGCGCGTGCTGCTGGTCTCTGGTGAGCCGCATCAGGGCGGCCGCACATGGCGTAACCTTCTGAAATCCGATAGCTCGGTTGATCTGGTCCATTTCACCATTCTGCGCCCACCGGAAAAGCAGGACGGCGTCCCCGTGAACGAACTGAGCCTGATCGCGTTTCCCACGCGCGAACTGTTTCTGGAAAAGATCGATGATTTCGACCTGATTATTTTCGACCGCTACAAACGGCGCGGTATCCTGCCCGCCATCTACCTCGATAACGTGGCCAATTATGTGCGCAATGGTGGTGCGGTTCTGGTCGCGGCAGGGCCGGATTTTGCAACTGCCGACAGCATCTATCGGTCGCCCCTTGCATCTGTCCTGCCGGCAGAGCCCAGCGCGCGGGTGATCGAAGAGCGTTTCCGCCCCACGGTGACCGATCTGGGAGGTCGTCATCCTGTGACATCCGAACTGGGCCGCCCGGACAACTGGGGCGCATGGCTGCGCCAGATTGATGTGGTGCCGCAGACCGGTGACGTTGTGATGTCGGGCAGCGATGACCGCCCGTTGCTGATTTTGGATCGTGTGGAAGAAGGGCGCGTGGCGCTGTTGGCCTCTGACCATGCCTGGCTCTGGAGCCGCGGGTATGAGGGCGGCGGGCCACAACTGGAATTGCTGCGCCGTCTGGCTCACTGGATGATGAAAGAGCCCGAGTTGGAAGAAGAAGCCCTCTGGGCAGAAGCAACAGGCCAAACCATGCGGATTATCCGGCGGACGCTGGATGAAGCGATCGGGCCTGTGACCGTGACGCCTCCGGTGGGTGACAGCGTCGAGATCGAGCTGGAAGAAATCAGCCCGGGTCGCTTCGAGGCGCTTTACAGCGGGCCCGAGATCGGACTTTACCGCCTGGTGGAGGGAGAGCATGAAGCCGTGATCGGACTAGGCCCCGCAGCACCGCGCGAGTTTGAAGAGACCATTGCCTCTGCTGATCTGTTGCAGCCCGTGGTCGCCTCTTTGCGCGGCGGGATGTTGCGCCTGGAGGACGGCTTGCCAACCCTGCGCACGGTGCGCGAAGGCAGACCCGCTGCCGGGCGAGGCTGGATCGGACTGACCCCGCGCGGAGCCTACGAGACAAGTGACGTGACACAGATCCCGTTGCTGCCAGCCTGGCTGGTGCTTCTGCTGGCCTCGGGTTTCATTCTTGCAGGCTGGCTGCGCGAAGGGCGGCGGTAAGACCGCCCGGTTCAATCCATGATCCGGATAGTGACTCGCGCTGACAGGCCCTGAGCATCGACCACTGTCAGCGTTGAAAACCCCGCTCCGGGGTTGGGCAGTTCGATTTCGCGCGTCTGGAGGCCGGTTGCGATGGGCAGACCATTCGCTAGGACCGAATAAGGCCGGACTCCGCCGCGAAGTTTGATCAGCACCGTATCGCTGTCAGAGGCCAGATAGGCACCATCCGGCGGAAACATCAGCTCGGGGGCGTTCGCCTGGACAATCCCGGCACCACGCGGGCGAAACCGCTGCAACGGCTGGGGCAGGTTTGCAGCCCCAAGCAGCAGGGTCTCGGGCGGAGGCGGTGGCAAAGGGTCAAAAGCGGGCTTTATGCCCCCCAGCGCCTGAAACAGGATCGGCGCTGCGACACCTGCACCAAACGCTCCCGGCACGGGCGTTCCGTCCGGACGGCCGACCCAGACACCGACGACATGACGCCCGTCCCAGCCCACGGCCCAGGCGTCCCTGTGGCCATAGGATGTGCCGGTTTTATACGCGATCACTTCCGCCGGAGCGCCCTGCGGCGGGGCCAGTTCGGCCAGGATGTTCCCGAGATGCCAGGCCGCCATCGGCGACATCAACCGCGTGCCTTGCGCGCGTTCAGTCGATTGATGGGTCAAGGCAATGGCTTCGCCCCCCCGCGCAATCGCACCATAAAGCTGCACCAGATCATTGAGGCTCAGCCCGATGCCACCGAGCGAAATCGCCAGCCCCGGTTTGCCGCCCGGGACCTGCGCGCTGATCCCGGCTCGCGACAGCGCACCCATTACCCGGGCAGGGCCCAGCGCCTCGGTCAGTTTGACAACCGGAATGTTCAGCGACAGTTGCAGCGCATCACGGATCCGCACATCTCCACGAAACTGCCCGTCAAAATTCTGCGGCGCATAGCGGCCGAACCGGACCGGTCCGTCATGGATCAGCGTGTTGGGGTGAACAAGGCCCTGATCAAAAGCCAGCCCATAGATGAGGGGTTTCAGCGTCGACCCCGGCGAGCGTATGGCGCGGGTCATATCAACAAAGCCCTGCCCGGCAGTGTCGGTGAAATCCGGTGATCCGACGGATGCCAGAATCTGGCCTGTCTGGTGATCCGCCAGCACGATCGCACCGGACACCTGCGCGGGCGCGTCGCTTAGCGCCTCTGCCAGAAGCCGCTCGAGCCGGGATTGCATCGCGATATCCAGCGTGAGCCGGTGGCGCAGAGCGGTGGGGTCTGCCGCGACCACTGCCTGGCTCAAATGCGGTGCAAAGGCCGGAAAACCTTTCTGGCGGCGCGGCACATCGGCCTGCAGCGCGATGGCGGCCTCATCGAAAGACAGCGCGGATTGGCTTGCCAATCGTGCGATCACCCGATCACGGGCCACGCGCGCGGCCTCGGGGTTGCGATCTGGCCTGCGCGCTTCGGGTGCCTGAGGAAGGGCGACCAGCAAAGCCGCCTCGGACGGTGTCAGGCGACGCGGATCCTTGCCAAACCACGCAAGACTGGCCGAGCGCACCCCTTCCAGATTGCCCCCATAAGGCGCATGCAGAAGATACAGCGCCAGTATCTCGTCCTTGCTGAACCGCTGCTCCAGCGCCAGCGCCAGACGGATCTGGCGGATCTTTCCGGACCATTTCCCGGTGCTGCCATTCTCGAGAAGACGGGCAACCTGCATGGTCAGCGTCGAGCCGCCCGAGACAATTTCCCGGCTCCACGCCGCTTGCGCCACGGCCCGGATCAGCGCCAGGGGGTCGACGCCCGCATGCTCCCAAAACCGGCGATCTTCATAGCGCAGCAGCATGTCGATAAAGTCCGGATCGACGCCAGACGGCTTGATGCCCAATCGCCAGCGTCCGTCTTCCACCGGGAAGACGCGCAACAAACGGCCGTCGCGATCCACTACCTCGACAGATGTCTCGGACAAAACTGGGGGCACCTCGGTCGCCGCGACCCAACGCGCGCCCATATCATGCAGCGCACCGGCCCCTCCCAGAGTCAGCCCCAAGGCAAACAGAAGAGGGGCGGCGCGTTTCATTCGCGTATGGTCACACGGCCTGTTTCGGTGCGTGCGCCATATCTGGGGCGATACATGTCTTCCACCGAGGCCGCAGGCTGATGGTAATCCCCCGGTGTGATGGCACGGGCGACATAGGCCAGTGTCACCTCCGAGCGATCCCGCAGATCGACCGCCGCCAGGAACCGATCACTGCGGAACTCTGCATGTTCCACCTCGCTTGTCCTGAGCCACTCCAGCGCCCGGATATCGCCCGAGCGCAGCAGGCTCGGGTTGTCGATCTCGACACCGGCAGGCAGCGGATCATCCACCATCAGCCGCGCGCCTGTATCCCCGGAAGGCTGAACACTCAGCAACACCACGAACCGTTGGCCAACGGTCAAAGTGGCCGGATCGAGCTCCTCACCCTCCAGGGTGTAGAATTCCCGTTCAATGGTATATCCGGTGCCGCCCGCCGGCGGCGCGATGGCAGGTACACCCATTGTGGTCAGCGTAAGGTCCGTGGTTGCAGAGGTGGTAATCGCATAGCTCTGAGCGCTGATCCCGTCTTCCAGCAGGCGCACGAACGGACCTGAGACCTCCGTGCCGTTCACCCGCAACCCGGCAGAGCCCGGAGCTTCGGCCAGAGCATGTGCCGCCAGCAGGGACCAGGCGGCCTCCTGGGTTGATCGACGGCCATCGCGCAGCGCAACGCGCTGCACCAGGCCATCCCGGTCAATTGCCGTGCTGCCTGCTTCGGAAGCCAGCGTCAGAACCCCTGCCGCATCGCGCAAGCGCGTCCCGAAATCGCTGCGCCAGATGGGCAGACCGTCGCCACTGGCCCGATCAAGCCGCGCCTGAGACAGAGCGAACATGCGATCCGCCCTGACCTGATCGCCATAGGCCGCCAAAGCCGCAGCAAGTTGAGCAAGCGCCATCGGCGTGGCAAAGTTTTCCGCCTTCTGATCAGCATAGTAGCGCAGATCGCCCATCGCCGCTTCGCCCTCGCGTGCAAGAACAAACAGCGCATAGGCCAGATCTTGACCACCGTTGTCGAAGTCCGGCTCGAAGTTCACGCGGTTGCGCAGGTTGTCGATTGCCATGCGAAAGGCAAGATCGGGCACAGTGTGACCTTGCGCACGCGCGCGGCTCAGGAAATCGGCCACATAGGCATCCAGCCAGAAATCGCTGTCAGATTCTGCACTCCACAAGCCAAAGGCCCCATTGGCGGCCTGACGCGCAAGCACCTGCTGAATGGCCGAGGCGATCTTTCCGTCCATATCCGGCCTGTCCCCCAAACCGACGGCCTGCGCGACCGAACTGAGATAAAGCAAGGGCATCGCCTGCGAGGTCACCTGTTCCGTGCAGCCGTAAGGATATCTGTCGAGCACGGACAACAGTCCGGGCGCATCAAATCGCGCCAGTGGCCCGGCAGAGATCACCGCCGATCCCGTGCCATCGCGCATCTCGGAGAACACCGCTCCATCCAGGGTGAAGGTCTCTCCGGCTCCCAGACTGAACCGGCGCGTCACGGCGATCTCGGGGTCATTGGCGCGCACCGGCAGGGTGAATTCCTGTGTCAGTTCCCTGTTGTCGGGCGTCACCAGCGTCAGCTTGATCGGGTGATCCCCGATCTGATCGGACGCCAGCGCGATATCCAGCACCTGCTGTGCGCCCTCACTCAGCGAGACCTCGGCGTTTCGCGCACTCAGCCTGACCGATGCCGGCGCATCGAGGCGCACCTGCATAGCCCCGGTCGGTCCTTCGGCATGTATCAGTTCGATGCGCAGGCGGCTTTGGTCGCCCGGGGCAAGAAAACGCGGCAGACTTACGCGCGCAACCACCGGGTCGCGTACGATCACGTCACGCTCGGCCTGACCAACACCGCGCGGGCTCCATGCCACGGCCATCAGCCGGACCGTGCCGTTGAAGGCCGGAAGGTCGATATTGACAAAAGCCGTACCATCCGCGCCCACGCGAACCGGACCGGTGAACTGGGCCATCAGATCTTCTGTGGGGGGTGGCGATTGCATGCGCATCCCGGAACCGGAGTCCCCGCCCGAGCGAACCTGCCCCATCGCGCCATTCATGCCATCGATCAGGCGACCGTAGACATCCCGCAACTCGACACCCAGACGACGCTGACCAAAATAATGTTCAGAGGGATCAGGGCTGTCAAAACCAGTAAGATTGAGAATACCGAGATCGACTGCTGCAAGCGTCAGCCAGACCTCTTCGCCCGCGGGCGCACCCGCGACGCTTACTCCTGCGCGCAATGTGCGACGCGGTTGGGTGATGTCAGGCGCATCAATGCTGACCTGAAGCTGCCGGTCACCCGGCGCGACCTTGGCATAGGCCAGCCCGAGAGAGCGCGCGGGATTTTGCCCCGCCGCCACATCCATCGGGCGAATGACAGAAGCCGTGACATAGGCCCCGGCCCCCCACTCATCGGTCACGTCGATCGGGATCAGGTTCTCACCCGCGACGACCTCGACCGCGCGGCGTTCGATGACCTTGTTGGACATCACCGTTATCAGCGCGGTCCCGCCATAGCGCGGAACAAGCCGCAGGCGGGCCGTGTCGCCGGGCGCATAGTCCGGTTGATCCAGCGAAAGCTCAAGCGTGTCAGGCGTATTCGAATTATCGGCGGGCGCGTACCAGCCCGCATAAAAATCCTCGGCAGCCGCAACATATGCGCCACCTGCGCGCTCGACCACCAGTTCATAGCGCCCCCAGTCGACCGGTGCAGAAACCGTCACGGGCGTTTCACCAATCTGCGCCTCTCCCGATGCGATCCGGCTGCGGCGGGTAATCGGTTCCCAGTCCCAGCTCCCGTAGAGGCGGTACCACTGATACCGCGTCTCGATCCGATTGAGCGTCCATGTCACCGTCATCGGTTCTGCAACAAGCTGCGGCGACAATGCCATGATTTGGAATGTGGCCTCGCCACCTTCGGGCACCACCTGTTCAAACTGCGGTTTGATTCCGATGATCGCAGTCGCGGGCTGAACAGCGGCGGTCACCTGTCGCTCGACAGGGCGGCCCGAGCCTTCGGCGATGCGTCCGGTGACAGTCGCCTCCAGCGGCAAGCCGGATACGTCCGTTTGAGGTATCTCGATCTGAACAGATGCGCGGCCATCAGGATCGGTCGGACCGCCGCTGAAGAAGCTGCGCACAGCGCGCGTGCTTTCATCATAGCGCCCAAACCTGAAGCCTGGCCAGTCCGACAGGCTTCGCACGGGGCGCAGCGCGACGGATCCTTCGATCCCAAGCCCCGCCCCCGGAGCACCGAACAGATAGCGCGCCTGAATTGCCAAGGACGGCGCATCGCCGGGGCGCAATGCCGCGTCTGGCAGGCTCAGATCAAAGTCGATCCGCTCGGGCAGAAAATCCTCGACCAGGACCTGTGTGGACGCAAGCGCATCGCCCTCGGCGTCGGTTTTGACAACCACATTCCAGGTGCCGCGTGGAACGTTCTGACCCAGAGCAAAGCCAAAGACATGACCCCCCGCAGCCCCTCCGCCAGAGACACGGCGCGTGTACTCAACGCCATCAGGGCGCGTCAGGATCGCCGTCAGGGGCAAATTCTCGATCGCGCGGGCGTCGCTGTTGCGGGCAAGCACAGTCAGGTTGATTGTCTCGCCCGCCCGGTAAGCGCCCCGGTCCGGTGTCAGGAAAACATCGACAGGCCCGGCGGGCGCACGCCCTTCCACGCCACGGTCCGACAGATCAAAGGCCGGATCGGTCAAGGTCAGAAATGCCAGATCTTCCTCGCCCAACTGCGCCAGCACCATGGCAGGGGCCGCCGAGCCAGCCCCTCGGGTCAGTCCCGGCTCAAACCGTGCGGACCCGTCTGCTTGGGATTTTATGCGCCCCAGAACTTCGTTGGCGCGTGAAATCAGGGTCAGCGTGACGCCTGCCCGAGGGGCCGCATCCGAAAGGCCGCGCACATCCACATGAAGCCCATCCGCACCGCTCATGGTCGTCAGGCCAAGGTCGGACAGGACAAACCATTGCGTGGCACCTCCATCCTCATATTCATCGCCATTCGGGTCCCGCGCGTTCAACGCATAGATGCCTGTCGGCAAGCCTGAAAGCACCTCTCCCAGCGGCAAGCGGGTGATCATGTTCTGATTGAGGTCGTTTTCCACCTCTGCGGTCCCGGTCCAGACCTCTTGGGCGATCGTATCCGCAAAGCGGTCATCTTCCCATTTTGACAAAGGCCTGCCGAAATAGCCCTCCTGCACCGCGTGCAACAAATTGCGGTCCGATACCTTGCGCAGTTTCAGGTCAATCTGACCAAGGTTCACCGTCTCGACCGGGATCGCCGCATCAGCGGCCTTGGGAAGCACATAGGCGCGCCCCGGAAAGCGCACGAGGGTACTGCGGTCCCGGACATATTGCGTGATTTCGGTATCGCGGATCAGCACCTCGCCCGATGCGGCGGGCAAGCCGCTGCGGAAGGTCAACCGATAGCGCGCACCGTGATCCACCCCGTCGATGCAGATCTGGCGATCATCCACCTGAACCGCCAAATCCGTCGAGGGCAGCCGCACGAAGGGCTCGTAATCGACGCCGGTCTTGGCCAAGGATTCCGAGAATTCGACGCAGACCCGTGGGGCAGCCGCGTCACTATCGACCTGCGTGTCCACAATCCGAAAGCCATACTTGGCAATCGCCGCATCAAGCGCCAGTTCGATATCGCTGCGCGATGCCTCGCTTTGCGCCAGCCTGAGCGCCGACACCATGTCACGACCCCGGCCCAAGTTTTCCAGAGCCGGAGCAAGCTGCATCAGGGCATTGGCGCGCACGGTGCCAGACTCCCCTCGGAGATAGGCATTGGCTGCCGCAAGCAACGCGCGTTTTGTCAGCTGCCGGCGGGCCTCGTTGTTGTCAGGGTCAACCGCCAGGCTGAGACGCGCATACTCGACCCAGAGATCGGCGCGATCCGTCATGGCAACCGCCACGCCCATCCAGCGCAGAGCCTCCTGCATGTTGGCACCCGCCTCTCGGGACCGGGCAGCATCAAGCACATCCTGCAGGGCAACATCCCTCACGCTGTGGCGAAAGCTGATCCCACGGGCCTCATCTGCCGCTTCGCGGATCAAAGCGTCCGAAAGAAACCCCAGCGCCGCGCGGCGGACATCGGCATTCGCCAGAACCGCAGGGTCGGTTGCGACTTTCTCGGCCGAGATCGCGCCTTGATATTCAGTGCGCTCCGAGACCGCGGATTTGGGGAAACACGCATTGGAACGAGCATTGAAGGTAAAGGCCGCGCAGGCCTGGTTCTGCGCGCAGGCCCGGATACAGGTGGCAAGATCCGTGTCAAACAGCGCCTGCAGGTCTGATCCATAGAAATCCACGTCTCGTGTTGCAATCATCCGATGTTCAGGCACCGCCTGAGCCCAGAGCGCGGAAGCAGCAAACAACGACAGCAGAAATGCAAGGATGAAACGGGGCATATTGGGTCTCCCAACCGATGTAATGCGCCCAGCGTGACACGGCGGGGGTGAGTCTGGCAACTCTGCGCCCGGCAAACCCGAGGTTTTCGTCGCGGTATCCCGCACAGCTTAAGATGTTTTTCACCTTGGCTGCACATTCTGTAGGGGGATCACGGGACCAGTTCGTCCGGGAGAGAGTTTGGCATGAACCTTGCAGGAAAACTGGCGGAAGAGAGGCGCGCGCGCCTTGCGGCTGAACGGTTGCTTGAACTCAAGCAGGCCGAACTGCACGCTGCGAACCGCAAACTGGGCAAACACGCGCTGGCGCTGACCCGCCGCATTGGCGCGACCGAAGCCGAAGTCGCCACCGTCCGCGATGAGAACGAGCGGTTCAAATCGGACCTGACGATTGCCAATGAGAAGGTCGAAATCGCCGAGCGGCGTCTGTGGCTTTCCATCCAGACCATCCAGGATGGATTCGCGTTCTTCAATGTCGATGGGCTGATGATTGGTGCCAATACGGCCTATTTGTCCGTGTTCGAAGATCTGGAAGAGGTCGGCCCCGGTGTCAGCTATGCCCGGCTTCTGCAGCTTTTGACCGATGAGGGTATCGTCAACATTGCCGATCACACCCCCGCCGATTGGCGCGCGCAGATGTTGTCGCGCTGGGAATCTGCGGCACCGGAACCGGTCGTGATCCGGCTCTGGAATGATCAATACATCAGGCTGATCGACCAGCGCGGCCATGGCGGGGACGTGGTCAGCCTTGCGTTGAACATAACGGAAACGGTGCGCTACGAGGCCCAGCTTGAAGCCGCGCGTCACAAGGCCGAGACAGCCAATCGCGCGAAATCCGCGTTCCTTGCGAACATGAGCCATGAGATCCGAACCCCGATGAATGGCGTTGTCGGCATGGCCGATCTGATGATGGATACGGACCTGACCGACGAGCAGCATCTTTATGTCTCGACCATCAAGAACTCGGGCGAAGCGCTGCTCGTGATCATCAATGACGTGCTGGATTACTCAAAGATCGAGGCCGAAAGACTGACCTTGCATCCCGAGCCCTTCGATCTGGAACGCTGCGTGCATGAGGTGGTGACATTGCTGCAACCGGCAGCACGCGACAAAGGGCTGATACTGGCACTGGATTGCGATCTGTTTCTTCCGGTCGAAGTGTTGGGCGATATGGGGCGCATCCGCCAGATCCTCACGAACCTTGCTGGGAATGCCGTCAAGTTCACCGAAACCGGCCATGTCCTTATCCGCCTGACGGGGGTGGCGGATCACGATGCGGGCATGGTTGATGTCCGCATCATCGTCGAAGACACCGGGATCGGCATCGCAAAGAACAAAACCAGCCACATCTTCGGAGAGTTCAATCAGGTCGAGGACGAGAAAAACCGAAAATTCGAAGGCACCGGCCTTGGGCTGGCCATCGTGAAACGCCTGGTTGACCTGATGCAGGGACAGATCTGGGTCGACTCGGACGAGGGTAAAGGTGCCTCTTTCGGGGTCAGCCTGCCCTTGCCGCTGACAGGCCCGGCGGTTGAACCTCCGGATCTGGCGGGCACGCTCAGGCGTGTTCTGATTGCCGACCCGATTGACGTGAACCGCGACGTCTTGCGCCGGCGGCTGATGCAACTGGGCCTTGAGGTCACGGCCCAAGCAAGCGGTGCCGATACGCTGGACACCCTGAAAACGCAGACGCGTTTCGACGCGATCATACTGGATGATGGCCTTCCTGACATGACGCCGAACGATCTGACCAGCGCGATCCGCGCGGCAGGGTTCAATATCCCGGTCCTGCTTGTCTCGGGCAAGACCGCTGATGCCGGGCAGGTTTACACCAGCGTGATACCCAAGCCTCTGACCCGTGCCGCGCTGTTCTCGCATCTGGGTGCCTTGACTGCGGACGTCGCCTTGTCAAACGCCCCCGTCCCGGTGCCAACCCTGCAAGGCACGCCGCGCAAGATGCGCATTCTGGCGGCCGAGGATAACAAGACCAACCGGCTTGTGTTGGGCAAGATGCTCAAGGATCTGCAGATCGAACTGGTCTTTGCCGAGAACGGAGAAGAGGCCGTTGAAACCTTTCGGGCGTTTGAGCCCGATATGATCTTCATGGATATTTCGATGCCCCGAATGGACGGCAAGGAAGCCACGCGCCGCATCCGCGCGATGGAACAGAAAAACGGCAGGCACACACCGATCATCGCCCTGACCGCCCATGTGATGGAAAGCGATCAGGCCGAAATACGTGAGGCAGGTGTCGACACGT